>JBCDGX010000036.1:0-16378 GCA_038750805.1 Myxococcota bacterium | reverse complement strand
GGTGTCGCCGTCGGCGGTCACGTTGAGCGCATCAGCCGTGAGCGTCGTGCCTTCGCCCACATACGCGCGGATCGTGCCCGACACGTCTGCCGTGGGCAGGCGCGAAGGAGAGGCTCTCGGAGAGGAAGAGGCGCAGCTCCTCGAGGGCGCTCTCCTCGTCGCCCGCATGCGCGGCGTGCTCCGGGTCCATGGCCGCGTAGGCCAGGAAGTCTCCGTTCGGAAAGCGCTCCACCACGGCGAGGGAGTGGAGGGTCAGCGTCGTGGCGTCGGGCGTGGCCATGCGTTCTGCGGGGGCCGTGCGGCGGGTGCGTCCAGGTCCCTACGACCGCCGCCGCGCCGAGCGCGTCGCGGCGCTTCTCCCCCGGCGCGAACGATGCCACGTTTCGCCGGTGTTCGTGCGCGTGATCGTGGCGGTGCTCCTGGTCCTGGTCGCTTGCGAGGGGGAGCCCGGGGACGCCGAGTCGGCCCTCGCTCCTCACGCCGGGGCCGAGGCCCAGGGTGCGGACGAGGCGGAGGAGGGCGACGAGGGGGAGGAGGGCGACGAGGCGGAGCCCGACGCCGCGGGCGCTCCCACCGCAGCGGCCGAGCCCGATGACGAGGGAGAGCCCTGGATCGCCATCGACACGCACGTCGACACCCCGGCGCGCATGGTGGACGGGCCCGACGACATCGGTGAGCGGGTGCCCGGCGGTCACCTCGACCTCCCGCGCATGCGCGAGGGCGGGCTCACGGGTGCCTTCTTCAGCATCTACGTGAGCCCCGGGCGCTTCCGCGGACGCGCCGCCTGGGAGCGCACGCTCGCGCTCATCGCCTCCGTGAAGCGCCTGGCCGAGACGCACCCGGACGCCGCCGCGCTCTGCACCACGGCCGCGGAGGTCCGCGCGGCCGCGCGGGAGGGCAAGGCCGCGCTGCTCATGGGCGTCGAGGGCGCGCACGGGCTCGGCGAGGCGCTGGGACGCTTTGCCGGCGACGAGTCGATCACCCCGCCGGACGAGGACGAGGTGCTCGCGCGCGTGCGCCAGCTCCACGAGGCCGGCGTGCGCTACATGACGATCACCTGGTCCATCGACAATCCCCTCGGCCATTCGTCGAGCGGCGTCGCGCCGGAGAAAGGCCTGACCCCGCTCGGCCGGCGCGTCGTCCGGCTGATGAACGAGCTCGGCATGATCGTCGACGTCAGCCACGTCAGCGACCGCACTTTCTGGGACATCATGGACGTCACGCGGCGGCCGGTGCTGGCGAGCCACTCGTCGGCGCGAGCCCTCGCGGACCACCCGCGGAACATGCGCGACCCGATGATCCGCGCGGTCGCCGAAGGCGGGGGCGCGGTCTGCGTGAACTACTACACGCAGTTCATCGACCATCGCTACGCGCGGCGGCGCATGGCCCTCGACTGGCATCGGCGCGCGGCGTTTCGGGCCCTCGACGAAGAGCACGCGGACGAGAGCTGGGTCGACCGCGGGCAGGCGCGCTACGAGCTCGCGCAGGAGCTTGCGCCGGACCTCGATCCTCCCGGCCTCGACCAGCTCGTGCGCCACTTCGCCCACATCACCGAGCTTGGCGGCCCCGGCGCGGCCTGCCTCGGGTCGGACTTCGACGGGGTGCCCGAGCTTCCCCTCGGGATCCAGGACGTCAGCGAGCTCGGCAACCTCACGGAGGCGCTCCGAGAGGCGGAGCTCCCGGTCCGGGCGATCGCCGGCGAGAACGTGCTCCGGGTGCTGGCCGCACAGGAGGGCCCGCTTCCCCCGGAGTGATCGACGCCGCGGCCTCGCGCTCCGGTCGCCCCTGCGCTACGCCGGCCGGCCATGACGATCCCCGTCCGCCGCGCGCTCCTCTCGGTCTCGGACAAGACCGGCATCGCCAGCTTCGCGAAGGGTCTTTCGGCCCGCGGGGTCGAGATCCTCTCCACCGGCGGGACGGCCCGGGCCATCCGCGAGGCCGGCGTCGAGGTCGTCGACGTGGCGGCCTACACCGAGTCGCCGGAGGTGATGGACGGGCGCGTGAAGACGCTGCACCCGCGGGTGCACGGGGGGATCCTCGCGCGCGACCAGGAGGCCGATCAGGCGGACCTCGAGCGCCTCGGTGGCAAGCCCATCGACCTGGTCTGCGTGAACCTCTACCCCTGCGAGGCGACGGTCGCGGGCGGCGCGGACCACCCGACGATCATCGAGAACATCGACATCGGCGGGCCCTCGATGGTGCGGAGCGCCGCGAAGAACCACGCCCGCGTGCTCGTGGTGACCGATCCCTCGGACTACGCCGAGGTGCTCGCGGCGCTCGAGGGCGCTGACGCCGATCTCCGTGCCCGCCTCGCGGCGAAGGCCTTCGGCCACACGGCGGCCTACGACGGCGCCATCGCCGCCTACCTGACCGGGCTCGACGGCGAGGGCGGCCGGCACACCTTCCCGGGCACGCTCACCTACGTGCTCGAGAAGGCCTACGACACGCGCTACGGCGAAAACCCGCACCAGAAGGGTGCCTTCTACGTCGAGCGGAACGCCCCCGGAGGGTCGCTCGCGCGGGCGGAGAGCCTGGGCGCCGGCGGGAAGGAGCTCAGCTTCAACAACCTCGTCGACGTGGACGCGGCCCTCGAGGCCGTGCGCGAGCTCGAGGGCGCTGGCGCCGTGGTCGTGAAGCACACCAACCCCTGCGGCGTCGCGACGGCCGGGAGCCTCGAGGAGGCCTACCGCCTCGCGCGGGCCGCCGACGCGACGAGCGCCTTCGGGGGCATCGTTGCGCTCAACCAGGAGGTCGACCTCGCGACCGCCGAGGCCGTCGCGGAGACCTTCATCGAGTGCGTCGTCGCGCCCGGCTTCGCCGCGGACGCCCTCGAGCGGCTCCGCAAGAAGAAGTCGCTGCGGCTCCTCGCGACGGGCGGCTGGCTCGGCGCGGACGCGCCGATGACGGTGATGAAGCGCATCAGCGGCGGCTTCGCCGTGCAGGAGCGCGACGCCACGGCGGCCGGGGAGGTCGCGGGCGCGCGCGTCGTGACGAAGCGCGCGCCGACGGCGGACGAGCTCGCGGCTCTCGATCTGAGCTGGCGCGTCTGCAAGCACGTGAAGTCGAACGCCATCGTCTTCGCCAAGCCGGGCCGCACGGTGGGCATCGGCGCCGGCCAGATGAGCCGCGTCCTCGCCGTGGAGATCGCCGCCCAGAAGGCCGGCGACGAGGCGAAGGGCGCCGCGATGGCCTCCGACGCCTTCTTCCCCTTCGCCGATGGCGTCGAGGCCGCCGCGAAGGCCGGCGTGACCGCCGTGGTCCAGCCGGGCGGCAGCAAGCGCGACGAGGAGGTCATCGCCGCCTGCGACGCCGCGGGCATCGCGATGGTCTTCACGGGCTTCCGCCACTTCAAGCACTGACGGCGTCCTGGTACTCCACGGCCCATGACGACCGAACGGAAGGCCCTCGTCGTGGGCGGAGGCGGGCGCGAGCACGCGCTCGCCTGGCGCCTGCATCGGAGCGGCGCGGAGCTCCACGTCGCGCCCGGGAACGCCGGCACGGCCGCCTTTGCCACGAACCACGCCGTGAAGGCCGACGACGTCCCGGCGCAGGTCGCCCTCGCGAAGGAGCTCGGCGTCGGGCTCGTCGTGGTCGGCCCCGAGGCGCCGCTGGTCGCCGGGCTCGTCGACGCGCTGGCGGCCGCGGGCATTCCGGCCTTCGGTCCGACGAAGGCGGCGGCCACGCTCGAGGGCTCGAAGATCCGCGCGAAGGAGCTCATGCGCCGCGCGGGGATCCCGACGGCGGGCTTCGCGGTCTTCGAGGACGCGGACGCCGCCGAGGCCTACGTCCGGGCGGCGGGCCGGTCGCTGGTGGTGAAGGCCGACGGCCTCGCGGCGGGGAAGGGCGTCACCGTCGCCAAGGACGCCGACGAGGCGGCCGAGGCCATCGATCGCATCATGCGAAAGCGCGCCTTCGGCGAGGCCGGCGCCCGCGTCCTCATCGAGGAATGCCTCGTCGGGCCCGAGGTGAGCTACCACGTCGTCTGCGACGGCGAGCGCGCCGTGCCCCTGGCCGCAGCCCAGGACCACAAGCGCGCCTTCGAGGGCGACGAGGGGCCGAACACCGGGGGCATGGGCGCGTACTCGCCGCCGCCGATGGTCGACGCGGCCCTCGAAGCGCGGATCCAGGCGGAGGTCGTCCTGCCGACGCTCGCGGCGCTCCGGGACGAGGGCACGCCCTTCCGCGGGGCGCTGTTCATCGGGCTGATGATCGTCGAGGGGGCGCCGCAGGTGCTCGAATACAACGTCCGCTTCGGCGACCCGGAGACCGAGGTGCTCATGGCCCGCTGGGGCGGCGACGCCTGGCCGCTCTTCCACGGGGCGGCCACCGGCGATCTCGAGAGCGTCGAGCCGACCTGGGACGCGCCCGCGGCGATGACGGTCGTGCTCGCAAGCGGTGGCTATCCCGGCGCCTACGCCAAGGGGAAGGTCATCACGGGGCTCGGCGACGCCGGGGACGACGCCACGGTCTTCCACGCCGGCACGGCGCTCGCCGACGGGAAGGTGGTCACGAGCGGCGGGCGCGTGCTCGCGGTGACGGCGACCGGCCAGGACGTCGCGGAGGCCGCCGCGCGCGCCTACGCGGCCGTGGACCGCATCGATTTCGAGGGGAAGCAGCTCCGCCGGGACATCGGCTGGCAGGCGCGCTGAACGCGGGCGACTGACCGGGACGTCTCCTGACGATACTGACAGGCAGTTGCAATAGCGCAGCGATGGCGCTAGGTCGCTGCGCGTCCGACGACCGCTCGTCGTGAGCGGGATCCGCTCACCCGAGCCCAACCCTCGAAGGGCGCCTCATGGCGCGGGGTAAAACATGAACTTCGTTAAGTACTTCCCGATGGTTCTCACGGCGGGGTCCCTCGTCTTTGCCGGGTGCGGCGACGACGGCGACGGCGGCGGCGGTAGCGTCGATCTACCGTCCACCTACGCCTTCCTCAACGACGCAGGCGAGAGCTCGGTCTCCTACGGAGGCCAGACCTTCCGCCACGTGCTCATCCAGGAGATGGATGGCTTCGTCGGCGGGCTCTCCAGCGAGATCGACGGCGACCCGTCGAGCCCCTTCGGCACCGCCGGCCGGACCCGCACCGAGCTCGAGTCGTGGTTCCGCTTCGACGAGACCGCAGCGGAGCGTATGTTCGAGTTCACGACCTTCGGGCTCCAGGACTCCTTCGACGAGCTCGCTTCGCCGCGCGGCCTCGAGAGCAAGACCGCCGGCAACGACAGCTCGACGGACCATCGGGACTGGGACGGCGGCGCCTTCGCGGGCTGGTCGGACACGACGCTCCTCGGGGCCGACGCCGGATCGAGCCCGACAGCCTACGTCGACGCGCTCCTCGATGCCCTCGACGCGCAGGCCGTGGCTCGCGCCAGCGGCGGTCAGCTCCCCGGCCCGAGCGGTGAGGCGCTTCCCGTCTACGTGACCGCCGAGGGCCTCGACCTCCAGCAGCTCCTCGAGAAGTTCCTCCTCATGAGCGTGGCCTTCTCCCAGGGCGCCGACGACTACCTGGACGACGACGTCGAGGGGAAGGGCCTGCTCTCGGACAACCTGCCGAGCGACGGCGACCCCTACCGCGTGCTCGAGCACCAGTGGGACGAGGGCTGGGGCTACTTCGGCGCCCCGCAGGACTACGGCGACTACACCGACGAGGAGATCGCGGCGCGCGGGGGCCGTGACGACTGGCAGGGCCGCCACGACACCAACGGCGACGGGCAGATCGACCTGATCCGCGAGGTCGTCTGGGGCGCCGCCTCGAACGCCGCCAAGCGTGACCTCGGCTCCGTGAGCGGCACGGACTTCACGGGCGACGCCTGGGACGGCTTCCGCCGGGGCCGCGCGATCCTCGCCGCCTCCGCCGAGGGCCCGCTCGGAGAGGCGCAGCTCGCGGACCTCCGCGACGCGCGCGACCAGGCTCTGATGGCCTGGGAGAACGCCATCGCCGCGACGGTCGTCCACTACATCAACGACACGCTCGAGGACATGAGCGAGTTCGGCACGGACGACTACGACTTCGCCACGCACGCCAAGCACTGGGCCGAGATGAAGGGCTTCGCCCTCGGTCTCCAGTTCAACCGCATGTCCCCCCTGCTCGGCAACTTCGCCAGCTTCCACGGGATGATCGGCGACCAGCCGGTCCTCGCCGACGCCGGCGCCGACGCCATCGCGGCCTACGAGCAGGCGCTCCGCGACGCGCGCGCCATGATGGGGACGGCCTACGGCTTCGATTCCCGCGACCTCGAGGCCTGGTAGGCCCTAGGAGTCCGACATGCGCACTTCGAGCTTCCTTTTCGTGACCGTCCTGGGCCTCGCTTTTGTGGGCTGCAGCGATGACGGCGAATCCGGGGACACCGGTCCGGTTGCGGACGCCCGGCGACAGCTGCTGAGCGTCTTCGCCAGCGACGTGCTCTCGCCTCGGCTCGCGGAGTTCGCGACCGACGCGGGCGCCCTCGAGTCGGCGGCAGCCGCCTGGGCCGCGACGCCGGAGGACGCGACGGCCCTCGCGAACGCGCGGGAGGCCTTCGGGACCGTCATGGACACGTGGCAGGAGCTCGAGGTGCTGCAGGTCGGGCCCGCCGGCCAGCCCGGCGACATCGAGGGCGGGCAGGGCCTCCGCGACGAGATCTACTCCTGGCCGACGGCCAACGCGTGCCGCGTCGATCAGGAGACCATCGAAGACGCGGCGGCGACTCCCGCCGGGCTCCGCCCCGAGCTGGTGAACGTGCGCGGCCTCGACGCACTCGAGCGCCTCCTCTTCGCGGAGGACGAGACCAACGCCTGCCCTTCGAGCAGTCCCCTCAACCTCGACGGGACCTGGGACGATGTGGCGGAGACTCCCGGGGCCATCACCGCGCGCCGTGCGACGTACGCGGCGAGCGCGGCGACGCTGGTTCGCGAGCGCGCCGAGACTCTGCGCGACGCCTGGAGCGGGGGCTTCGCGACGGAGCTCGCGACGGCCGGCGCCGGGAGCACGGTCTACGGGAGCAGCAACGACGCCCTCAACTCCGTGAGCGACGCGCTCTTCTACCTCGAGGGCGTCTCGCTCAACATGAAGCTCGCCGAGCCCCTCGGGCTCAGCGGCTGCGAGGATGCGGAGGTCTGCCCGGAGGAGCGCGAGAGCCTCTTCGCGAACCGGTCCATCGCGAACTTCCAGGCCAACTACGCGACCTACGTGGACGCCTACCGGGGCGGCAGCGGGTACGGCTTCGACGACCTTCTTCGGGAGGTCGGCGCGACCGATCTCGCGGACCGCACGGACGCCGCCATCGCGGCGGCGACGCCCGCGGTCGAGGCCCTCGAAGGCACGCTTCCGGAGATCTTGGCCGGCGACACCACGGAGCTCGTCCGGGTCAACGACCTGGTCACGGACGTCGTGCGCCTCCAGCGCACGGAGCTCGTCAGCGTCTTCAACCTGCGCCTTCCGCAGGCCGTCGCCGCCGATAACGACTGAGACGTGAGCGAGCCGGAGCATCCGGGTCGCACCGGGCGCGTCGCCACGCTCTGGCGGCGCGCACACGTGCCCGTGGATCCGGCGAGCCTCGTCGCCTTTCGCGTCGCGTTCGGTCTCCTCGGTGTCGTCAGCGCCTTCCGCTTCCTCGACTTCGGCTGGGACGAGCGTCTGTTCGCGGCGCCGATCTTCCGCTTCCGCTACTTCGGCCTCGACTGGGTTCCGGTGCCTGCGAGCGGGACCATCACTGCGATCTTCGTCGCGCTGATGGTGCTCGGGGGGCTCGTCGCGCTGGGCCTCTTCTACCGCGTGGCCGTCGCGGCGTTCGCGGCGCTCTTCACCTACGTCCAGCTCATCGACGTCACGACGTACCTGAACCACTACGTCCTGGTGAGCCTTCTGGCGCTCTGGATGAGCGTCATGCCCCTCGCCGCGCACGGCAGCCTGGACGCCTGGCTGCGCCGCCGACGCGCTCTCCCCGAGGCCCCTCCGCTGCGCGCCTGGATGCTCTGGGCGCTGCGGCTGCAGATCGGCGTCGTCTACGTGAACGCCGCGCTCGCGAAGGCCACGCCGGACTGGCTCCTGCATGGCCAGCCCATGGGCATCTGGCTCGCGGCGCGCACCGACACGCCGCTCGTCGGCGGGCTCTTCGGCCATCACGAGACGGCGCTCGTCCTGGGCTGGGCGGGCTTCCTCTACGACCTGAGCATCCCGCTCTGGCTCAGCTGGCGGCGCACGCGCGTGCCGGCCTACGTGCTCCTGTTGGTCTTCCACGGCATGACCCACGTGCTCTTCGACATCGGGATGTTTCCGTTCATCATGAGCGTCGCCGCGACGATCTTCTTCGACCCGAGCTGGCCGCGCCGCGTCTTCCGCTGGCGCGAAGGCATGCGCCGGGTCACGCCGCGCGTCCCCACGCCCTCCCGGCCGCGCCTTCTCTTGGCGGCGGCGCTCGCGCTCTTCTCCCTCGTCCAGGTGCTCTGGCCTCTCCGAACGCACGCCTATGGTGGCAACGTGCTCTGGCACGAGCAGGGCATGCGCTTCAGCTGGCGCGTGATGTGCCGCGAGAAGAACGGATCGATCCGCTACCGCGTGCGCTGGGCCGGAAGCGGCCGGGAGCGCTACGTATTCCCTCAGCGCTACCTTACGGATCACCAGGAGCGGGAGATGGCCGGGCAGCCGGACCTCGTGCTGCAGCTTGCCCACCACGTCGCGGAGGATCACGTGCGCCGCGGTCACGAGGACGTGGAGGTGCGCGTGGACGCCTGGGTGAGCCTCAACGGCCGGCCCATGGCCCGCATGATCGACCCGGACGTCGACCTCGCGCAGGTCGACGACGGCTTTTCGAAGGCCGCCTGGATCCTGCCCGCGCCGAGCGGCGCGCCGATCCGGCTGCGGCGACCCGCGGGGCGGGTCGCGGAGGGTGAGCGATGAGGGTGTCTCTGGTTGTGGCGCTGGCCGCCGGCTCGTTTGCGCTGGGGGCCGCGAGCGCGCGCGCCCAGGAAGGGGACCCACCGGTCGCCCCGGCCTCCCCGGACGTGCCCGAAGCCGGTGACGACGCGTCCGAAGAGGACTTCGAGCTCCAGGAAGAGGACTTCGAGCTCCAGGAAGAGGACTTCGAGCTCGAGGAAGAGGACTTCGAGCTCGAGGACGAATCCGCGCCGGTGGACGCGGCGGCTTCGGAGGGCGAGAGGGGGATCGAGCCCCCGCCCGAAGACTCGGAGTCCGGCGCCGGCGAGCGCGAGCTCGACGAGATGCGCGTCGACGTCCTTCCCCTCGTCGACCCGCGATCCGTCGGCGGCGGCGTCACCGTCCTGGACGAGGAGCAGCTCGAGACTCTCGAGTACGATGATCCGCACTCCATCCTCCTCCAGGCGCCGGGCGTCTACGTGCGCACGGAGGACGGCTTCGGCCTCCGACCCAACATCGGTCTCCGAGGCACGGACCCCGGACGCAGCCGGAAGATCACGCTCCTCGAGGACGGCGTGCTCTTCGGGCCCGCCCCCTACGCGGCGCCCGCGGCCTACTACTTCCCGCTGATGACGCGCATCACCGGCGTCGAGATCTTCAAGGGCCCGGCGGCGATCACCTACGGCCCGCAGACCATCGGCGGCGCCATCGATTTCCGCACCCGCCAGGTCCCCGAAGGCCGCGCGGGCCAGCTGGACCTTTCGTTCGGGAGCTTCCGATCGCAGAAGGCGCACATGTGGTACGGCGCCTCGAACCGCTGGGGCGGGATCCTCGTCGAGGGCCTTCACGTCGGCACGCTCGGCTACAAGGACATCGACTTCTCCAACCGGAACACGGGCTTCTCGCGCCAGGACTTCGTGGTTCGCGCGTTCGCGCGCACGGATCCGAGCTGCCGCATCTACCACCGCTTCGAGGTGCGCCTCGGTCTCGGCCGCGAGCGCTCCGACGAGACCTACTTCGGGCTGACGCGCGAGGACTTCGCGGCGGATCCGAACCGCCGCTACGTGTCGACGGATCCGGACCGCATGCAGTGGTGGCGGACGAGCGGCGTGCTCACCTGGCGCATGGGCGTGGGTGAGCACTTCTCGCTCGTGACGAACGTCTACCGCCACGACTTCGAGCGGAGCTGGTTCCGCCTGAATCGCTTTGGTGGCACGCGTGGGGCCGACGCCAACGGGGACGGGGTCCCGGACGCCAACGACCAGGTCTCGCTCCGCGATATCGTGCTGAACCCTACCGGCGCCAACGCCGTGCGCCTCGCGGTGCTCCGCGGCGACGAGGACTCGGACGACCTAGTGGGCCGTCCCTACTCCATCGACAACGACCGGCGCTTCTTCTCCCAGGGCGTGCAGACGCGCATGCGGACCAGCTTCCGCACCGGCGCGGTCCGCCACGACCTGGACGCCGGCCTCCGCCTTCACATGGACCAGGTCGAGCGTGAGCAGACCGAGTTCGGCTTCGACATGCGGAACGCGACGCTCGTCCGCCGACCGGACGACCAGACGCTCGTGACCGACAACCTCGACGAGGCCTTCGCCTTCGCCGGCTACCTCGCGTGGAAGGTGGGCTGGAAGGGCCTCGAGGTGACGCCGGGGCTCCGCACCGAGGTCATCCGCACCGAGCGCACGAACGCCCTCGCGCGCGACCTCGACGTCGACGCCACGGATGCCGTGGTCCTCCCGGGGCTCGGCATCACCTACGCGCTCAGCGAGGAGCTCCGGCTGGTCGGCGGGGTGCACCGGGGCTTCTCCCCCGTGGCGCCGGGGCAGGACGAGGCCGTCGATCCCGAGCTCAGCCTCAACTACGAGCTCGGCGCTCGCTACGTGGATGCGGAGCAGGGGCGCCTCCTCGAGCTCGTCGGCTGGCTGAACGACTACTCGAATCTCCTCAGCCAGTGTGCCTTCGCCCGCGGCTGCGACGCCGAGGACCTCGACGTGCAGTTCGAGGGCGGCGACATCTTCGTCTGGGGCATCGAGGCCGCCGCGCACTGGATCTTCCCGCTCGGCGAAGAGCTCCAGCTCCCCTTGCGGGCCAGCTACAGCTACACGGACAGCCGCTTCCAGGAGGACTTCGCCTCGAACGACCCCACCATCGGCAACGTGCGGGCCGGGGACCCCTTGCCCTTCCTGCCGCGGCATCAGGGGCAGCTCCAGCTCGGTCTCGAGCATCGCCTGGCCGGGCTCCGGACCGTGCTGACCTACGTCGGCGAGATGCGCGAGCGCGCCCAGGGCGGGCCGGGGCTGACGGTCACGGACGACTTCTTCCTCCTCGACGCGGTGGTCTGGGCGGACCTCGGAGAGCGGGTGCGCGTCTACCTGCGCGCCGAGAACCTCGCCGGTCAGTCACCCATCGTCTCGACGCTCCCCTTCGGTCCGCGCCCGCTCAAGCCGACGACGATTTGGGCCGGGCTCCGCGCCGACCTCGAGTGAGGAGCGCTTGACCCCCCCGGGGGTCATCTGAATAGCTCCTCGGGTGGGACTGGGGGATGCGGCCTTCGACGGACTCCCCGATCCGTGCCTCGTGGTCCGGGACGGGCGGGTCGCCTACGCGAACCCCGAGCTCGTGCGCCTCCTCGGGCGGGAGGCCCTGGGCCTGGCCCTCGGCGAGGTCTTCCGCGGGCCGCCGGAGAGCTTCGACGCTCCGGACCCGGTGCGCCTCGAGCTTCGCGTGACCCGGGGCGAGGGCGTCTTCCTCGACGTCCGCGGCGCGACGCGCGACGACGGCTCCGAGGTGCTCGTCGCGCGCGACGTGACCGAGCTGATGCTGCGCCTCGACGCGATGGGGCGCCTCTCCCGCCTCCACGGCAGCCGGGCGAGCGCCGCTTTGGTCAGCCTCGACGCGCTGATCACCGAGAGCCGCCCCGTGTTCATGGCCCTCGGCTGGTCCGTGACGGTGTTCGAGGTCCTCCCCACCGGTGACGCCTGCCGCGTGCGCGCCAACGTGATGGTCCAGGGCGGGCCCGCCGAGGACCCGGAGGGGCCCTTCGCGCACGTGCTCTCGGGGGCCACGCTCCCCCTCGAGCAGATGAGCGGCGTCGCAGCGGTCGTGCGGAGCGGCGCGCCGGTGTGGCTCCACGACATCCCCTCCATGGTGCGGCGGGAGACCCTCGCGGAGACCGGCGAGGTGGACCTCGCCGAGCGACGCGAGCAAGCCCTCACGCAGACGGACGTGCTCCGGGGCGTGTGCGTGCCCGTCTGGGTCGACGACGTCGTGACCCACGTGCTCTCGGTGGTGGGGCCCTCCGTCGTCGCCCTCGATCTGCCGGCCATCGAGCTCCTCGCGACGATGATCAGCACGAGCGAGCAGGTCACGGCCATCGGTCGGGCCCTCGCCCGGGAGGAGCGACGCACGGCGCTCGGGCAGATGGCGGCGCAGCTGGCCCACGAGGTGCGGAATCCCCTCGCCGTGCTCTTCCAGGCCGCGCGGCAGCTTCGGCGTCGCCTCGGGACCGAGACCGACGCCGCGGGCCTCATGGCCATGGTCGACGAGGAGACCCACCGGCTTCGAAAGCTCGTCGACGATCTCGTGCGCTTCGCGGCGCCGGGGCGGCCGCGGGTCATCGCCGTGCACCTCGCCGAGCTCGCGCGCTGGAGCGCCGAGAGCCTCGTCAACGACACGCCGAGCGTCTCCGAGGGGGTCCAGATCGCCATCGAGGTCGCCGAGGACGTGCTGGTCGAGGCCGATCCGGGGATGCTCCGCCACGTGCTGCTCAACCTGCTTCTGCACGGCTGCGTCCATGCCGGACCGGGTGGGAAGGTCGTCGTGAGCGCGGCGCCGGACGCGCGGGACCCGGAGGCCGTGCGCCTGCGCGTGCGGAGCTCCGGGCCCTCCTACGACGCGGAAACGGAGCGCCGGGTCTTCGAGCCTTTCTACTCCGCCCGCGGCGGCGGGTCCGGACTCGGGCTCGCGGTGGTGCAGCGCCTCGTGGAGGAGCAGAACGGCCGCGTGGCCCTCGATCACGACGTCGAGAGCGGCGTGAGCATCAGCGCGTGGCTCCTCCGGGCGACGCAACGAGCCGAGACCCTCCCCGTGCGCGGCTCCGCCGGCTAGCAGGCTGCTGCAAAAGGCGACCCGCACGAGTCGCGAGTGAGTTTGCGTCGTCGGGTGCGTCCACGAGCCGAGGAAGTGTGGTGCACTTTCGAGGTGAGGGGATGGCGCCCGGCGGCGTGAAGGCGCCGCGAGGCGGCGCCGTCGCCTTTTGCAGCAGCCTGCTAGCTTCCAGAGGTGGCGCCCAAGCGCAACATCGTCCTCGGGCGTTCCCGGGACTGCGACCTGGTGCTCA
This sequence comes from Myxococcota bacterium, assembly GCA_038750805.1. GTDB lineage: Bacteria > Myxococcota_A > Polyangia > Polyangiales > Houyiibacteriaceae > CALCTH01. The sequence continues at coordinate 3,185 of JBCDGX010000036.1, read as the reverse complement.
GCGAGCCGACCGTGAGCGGTCGTCACGCGCGCCTCACCTGGCGCGACGGGCGAATCCTGGTCGAGGACCTCGGGAGCGCGAACGGCACCTTCGTCGGGAAGGAGCGCATCGGGCAGAAGGCCGTGCGTCCCGGCGACGACCTCCGCTTCGGCGCCTACGAGCTGGCCTGGAGCGACCCGCGGCTCCGGCCCTTCCTCCGCGCCGGGGCGTCGGACACGGTGCAAGGGGTCACGATCCCCGGCCAGCGGCGCTTCATCTGCGGGCGCTGCGGGACCCGCGGGCTCATGCCGGGCGGCTTCACGTCGGGCGTCCTGAAGTGTGGCGCGTGCGGTGAGCGGCTCGTCGTCACCGGCGAGAAGCGCCGGGGCGTCCTCCGGCCGCTCCTCACGCTGGCGGCGCTCGTGGCCGTGAGCACGGGCGCGTTCCTGCTCTTCGAGAGCGACGCCGCGAAGGAGACCCTCGAGCGCGCGGCCGAGACCCTCGGCGAGGTGCCGAGTCAGCTCGAGGCCCTCGACGGCGCCGCGAGCCCACAGGAGGGCTCCATCCGCGCGCACACGCTCCCCGCCGTGCTCGAGGCCCTCGACGTCACCTCGCCGACGACGCGCAACACCGCGGCGCGCCTCGCCGCCGACGACGAGGGTCCCTACCGCGTCGAGCAGGTGGCCCGGCTCTGGAGCCATGCGCGCTCCGAGTGGCGCTACGTGAACGACCCCCGGGGCAACGAGTACTTCGCGAAGGCGAGCGAGACGATCGAGAACGAGTACGTCGGCGATTGCGACGACTTCGCGATCCTCCTCGTCGCGATGATCCAGGCCATCGGGGGCGACGCGAGGCTCGTCATGATGGACGGACCGGGCGGCGGTCATGCCTACGCCGAGGCCTGCGTCGTCGGCGACGCCGAGGAGGTTCGCGACAAGCTCCGCACGCATTACCGGCGCAACCGCGACCGGAACCTCGGCCGCCAGAGTGTCGACGCGATCCACTACCGGCCCTCCGCGGAGTGCCCCGTCTGGCTGAACCTCGATTGGAACGCCGGCGTGCCCGGCGGGCCCTACGAGGACGAGGCCTGGGCCGTGGCGATCTACGCGGACGGGCGCACCGAGACCCTCGCGCCGGCGGGTCGCGGCGAGCTCGCGGAAGGCGAGGGCGAGGCCCGGGGCAACCGCGCCGCGAACCCGCCCTGAAGCTCAGTCCTCCTCGCTCTCCCAGCGCTCGCGCTGGGCGGGCGTACCGAAGCCCTCGGCGAGGCACCACTCGACCACGTCGTCGTCGAGGAGGTCGACCACGGTCTCCGCCCGCTCGACCACGGCGGCGCCGAGCGCCTCGAGGTCCACGTCCTCCGCGGCCTCGAGGTCCGCGTGCACGAGCACGCGCCCGTCCTCGTCGAGGCCGGTCTTCACGTCCCAGTAGCGCGCGTTCAGCGAGAGCAGGAAGACCAAGAAGCTCGGGCCCGCCCCGGCCGGGGGCGGCACGCGCACGGACACGCGCAGCATCTCGGCCTCGGGGTCGTGGGTGACGACCACCCGGACGTCGCCGTAGCGCTGGTCGAAGCGCGCGCGCAGCGCGTCCGAGGTCTGCTGGAGGTCGTCCAGCTCATCCTCGATGAGGTCGTAGAGGTCGGTGAGGAGGTCCCCGCTCATGTCGCCGGACGCTAGCAGCAACTGTATTCGCCGGGCAGGCGGGTCCGGTTGTTGGAGAGTCGCAGTGAGCCGCCCTTCGCCCGCCCCCGAGCAAGCTCTTGAGGGGGCGGCCGGCGGGTGGCTCAGGCCTCACCGGCGGGGAGTGGAGCGTTCAGGTGGCCGGGAGCCGCCAAGGCGTGTCGTCGCGGACCATGGCGTTGAGGATGGTCAGCAGCTTCCGAGCGACGGCCGTGATGGCGATCTTCGCGGGCTTGTTGGCGTCACGGAGACGCTGGTAGACGGCGCGCAAGGTCGGGTTGTGATGGCATGCCACCATGGCCGCCATGTAGAGGGCCGTTCGGACCTGAGCGCGTCCGCCGTAGATGCGGCGTCGGCCACGGGAAGGCCCGCTGTCGTTGGCGTAGGGGGCGAGTCCGACGAGGGCCGCGATGCGGCGCCGGTCGAGCTGACCGAGCTCGGGCAGGAACGCCAGGAGCACGGCGACGGTGGCCGGGCCGACCCCCTTCACCGAGGCGAGCACCTCGGCCTTGCGACGCAGGGTCTTCTCTTCTCGCACCGCGGCTCGTATCAGCCGCTCGAGCTCGGCGACCTCGTCATTGAGCCACGCGATATGCCGAGCGACGTCCACACGAAGCCTCACCTCCCCGGCGGCCTTGAGGCGATTCTTCTCGGCGGTTCGCATCGCGATGAGCTCGCCGCGACGCGCCACCAGCGCTCGCAGTCTCTGGCAGGCGTCGCTCGGACGCTTGTGCAGACGCGGCTGCATCGCCCGCCCAAAGGCGGCCAGCACCGCCGCGTCGATGGCGTCCGTCTTGGCCAGGCGGCCCGCCGCCTGCGCGTACTGTCGGACCCGCCTGGGGTTCGCGATGGAGTGCGGCACTCCCCGCGCCTCACAGCCCAGTGAGACGTGCTCCTCGAACCCTCCGGTGGCCTCCACGAGGACGTGAAGTCGCTGCGGCGACGGCCGTGCGCTCAGCCACGCCTCCCACGCCGCCGACGTGTTCGCCAGACGCGCGACGCCGGGTTCGTTCTCGACCGTGACGTCGAGCCACGCCTTGCAGACGTCCACCCCGACGAAGATCGTCGGCCTCTTCTCCGCTCCATCTGTCATGCTGCCTCCTGGTGGAGCAGCCTCCTCCGCGGCCCATCCTTGCAGATGCAGGTGTAGTAGCTGCGCAACTGTTCGGGCTCGTCGTGGAGGACACGACATCGGCGACCACTCGCTGCTAGACGGTCTCAACGGACCACAGGTTGAACGGCCTGCCGATGTCGGCTCCACCACCTTCCTAGCCCTCAGCCGACATACAAGGTTGGTGAGAAAGGCGACGGCACCGCTTCGCGGCGCCCTCACGCCGAGCGGCGCCATCCCCTCGCCTCGGAAATGCACCACATTTCGTCGGCTCGCGGACGCACCCCACGACGCGAAATCGTCCACGACCCGGATGGGTCGCCTTTCTCACCAACCTTGTATGTCGGCTGAGGGCTAGGAAGGTGGTGGAGCCGACATCGGCAGGCCGTTCAACCTGTGGTCCGTTGAGACCGTCT
>JBCDGX010000035.1:0-16462 GCA_038750805.1 Myxococcota bacterium | reverse complement strand
GTCGTGAGGCGCTTCTCGACGACCCAGCCGGCCTTGATGGAGCGCACGACCGCCGTGGCGTCGTCCAGGACCTCGCGGATCGCCTCGTCGGTGACGGGAAGGAGCTCGTCCTTCGGCGTCACCTGGTTCCGATCGAGGTCCTGGACGACGCCACGGCGGTCGTGCGCTCCATCAAGGCCGGCTGGGTCGTCGAGAAGCGCCTCACGACGCCGGGGCCCGGCCCGCTCTACGTCGTCATGGTGAAGCTCGGCTACAACCTCCTCGGCGAGAAGGAGGAGCAGCGACCGGAGCTCCTCGACCGCGTCTGGGAGACGCTCCCGGAGGGCCCGCTCTGGATCGTCCTCGCGGAGGACCAGGCGGGCGCCGTCGGCAGGCGTATCAAGAAGGTGCCGAACGCCAAGGTCGTCTGAGCGCGGGCAGTCGACGGAGCGCTCAGCGCTCGTCGTCGCCGAAGCTCCCCTCGGCGGGGGCGCGGTCCGAGGGGCGCTCGCGGGCGCCCGCGGCGATGGCCATCGCCTCCTCCACGGAGCGCACGATCTCGATGGGGAGCTGATCCCGGCTCTGAAAGCGCCGCGCGTGGAGCACGCCGGCGACGGATTGGAGGAGCACCACGACGCGCGCGTAGCGGCGCGCGAGCTCGCCGCGGATGCGAAGCCCGATGGGCTCGTAGGCCGCGTCTTGCCGGCCCGGCGCCTCGCGCGCGTCGATGATCGCCGTGTACCCGCGGTGCAGCGGCCCCGTGTAGCCGACGGCCAACCGGTAGTCCTGGAGAAGCTCCGCGGGATCGTCAGGGCGCGTCGGCAGGCGGGTGAACCAGAGCGCGCGCAGGGCCGGGTCCTCCGTCAGGCGGAGGTGCTCCGCTTCGAAAAGGACCCTCGCCTCGTCCCGTTCCGGCCTCTCCTCCCCCACGGTCTGCGGACCCATCGTACCGCAAGCAGGGAGGCGACGTGTGACGGGCCGGCGGCGGGTGCGGCGCCCGAGGACGACGCTTCGCCGGCGGGCGGGCTTCCGGCTTCGGAGCGGTGAGCGGTGATAGGCTCCGAAGGACCTCCGAGGTCGCGGGGGAGTGCCTCGACCATGCTCAAGTTCCCGGAGCCGCCTAAGGAGTACAGCAGTGTCTTCCTCGAAGACACGGACCACCCGCTTCCGGCGACGCTCAACCCGAACACCCGCTACATCCACCTCGGCACCATCGCCAAGGGCGGGAAATCGCTCATCATCCGGGTCAAGGACCGGCACCTGAACCGCCTCGTCGCCTACAAGACGCTGCGCCCGGAGTTCGCCGACGACCCCATCGAGAACACGCGCTTGCTCCGCGAGGCCCGGGTGTCCGCGATGCTGCAGCACCCGTACACGATCCCGACCTACGAGGTGGGCCGGGACAACCGCGGGCGTCTCTACTTCACCATGAAGCTCGTCCACGGCTTCACGCTGCGCGAGGTCATGGACTACCGGGAGCGCTACGACCTCACGCAGCTCATGGAGGTGATGGAGCAGGTCACCCGCGCGCTCGCCTACGCCCACGACCACGGGGTCGCGCATCGCGACGTGAAGCCGGAGAACATCCTCATCGGGCCGTACGGCGAGGTGCTGATCCTCGACTGGGGGCTCGCCAAGGTCTGGCGGAAGGACGGTCAGCCCGAAGAGGAGGAGGTGGAGCAGGCCGAGGCCATCGACGGCCGCAAGACCATCACCGGCCAGGGCAAGCTCCAGGGCACGCTCTGCTACATGTCGCCGGAACAGATCCGCCGGGACCCGAGCATCGGCTTCGGCACGGACATCTACAGCGTGGGCTCGGTCCTCTACGAGCTCCTCACGGGGAAGCCGCCCTTCGAGAGCGAGCACGTGCACGAGGTGCTCGACATGGTGAAAAACCAGGAGCCCGCGCGCCCTTCCGAGGTCACCCGGCAGCCCGTGCCGAAGTCGCTCGAAGCGCTGTGTCTCCAGTGCATCGCCAAGAGCCCCGCGGACCGCCCCGCGTCCATGGACGAGGTGCTCCTCGCGCTCCAGGGGGATTGGCAGGCCGAGCTCCTCGGGCGCCCGCCCCGGAGCTGAACGCGAAAGAGCCCGAAGCGGCGGACCGCTCCGGGCTCTCGACGCGCGAAGGCTGGCGTCAGGCCAGCGCTTCCTTGGTGATCTTCACGATGATCGCCGCGACCTTGTAGGGGTCCGCGTTCGACGCCGGGCGGCGATCCTCGAGGCGGCCCTTCCAGCCATCCTCCACCGTACCGATGGGAATGCGGATGGAGGCCCCGCGGTCCGAGACGCCGTAGCTGTACTGGTCGATGGACTGGGTCTCGTGCTTGCCGGTCAGGCGCTGGTCGTTGTGCGCGCCGTAGACCTTGATGCAGGCGGGGATGTTCTTGCTCTTGCCGAACTCCTCGCAGACCTTGGTGAAGACGCCCTCGTCGCCGGAATCGCGCATCGCGCCGTTCGAGAAGTTGGCGTGCATGCCGGAGCCGTTCCAGTCGGCGTCGCCAAGGGGCTTCGGGTGCCAGTCGACGGCGAGATCGTACTTCTCGCCCGTGCGCTCGAGCAGGTAGCGGGCGAGCCAGATCTGGTCGCCGGCGGCCTTCGCGCTCTTGGCGAAGATCTGGAACTCCCACTGACCCGCGGCCACCTCGGCGTTGATGCCCTCGACGTTGAGGCCCGCCTCGAGGCAGAGGTCCAGGTGCTCCTCGATCATCGGACGCGCGTAGGCGTTCCGGGCGCCGACGGAGCAGTAGTAGGGACCCTGCGGGGGCGGGTAGCCGCCGGCGGGGAAGCCGGGCGGGAGGTTCGTCTTCGGATCCCAGAGGAAGTACTCCTGCTCGAAGCCGAACCAGAAGTCGTCGTCGTCGTCCATGATGGTCGCGCGCCCGTTCGAGACGTGCGGCGTGCCGTCGGCGTTCAGGACCTCGGTCATGACGAGGTAGCCGTTCTTACGGCCCGGATCGGGGATCACGGCGACGGGCTTCAGCAGGCAGTCCGACGAGCTTCCCTCGGCCTGCTCGGTGGAGCTGCCGTCGAAGGACCACATCGGGCAGTCTTCCAGCTTTCCGCTGAAATCCGAGCGCACCATCGTCTTGCTGCGAAGACTCTGCGTCGGCTGGTAACCGTCGAGCCAGATGTATTCCAACTTGCTTTTCATTCTAGGTACTCCGAACGATGAGCCCGCGCCTCGTCGTGCGACGCGGGAGCCGGCCTGCGGGAGGGCGCAGGGAACCCGTTGAGCCTTCGGTCGCCCGCGGACCTCGGACGAGCCTCATCAGTCGCAGGTTAAGGACGAGGATGTCCGCGAGGTTTCCGGCATGTTTAGGCGCGGGTAAATCGACGGCCTGCCGCGGCGGCCTCCGAAGCGCCCTGGTAGCGACCCGCTTCCCCGCCTGAAGCTCAACGATCCCTGAATCTTGCAGCGTGAAGCGCCACCCCGCGGCGGACCTGCGCTACGGTCCGCCGGCCCGTGAAGAAGCTGCAGCTCCACCACTGGATCCTGATCGCCATGCTCCTCGGAGCGGGCATCGGTCTCCCGCTGAACCTCCTCGCCGCGGACGGGACCCTCGACCCGGAGGTCGTCGGCCGCGTGGCGACCATCGCGCGCTCCGTCGGGGACCTCTTCCTCCGGCTGCTGAAGATGCTGGTGGTGCCGCTCATCGTCAGCTCGCTGATCAGCGGCGTGACGGGCATGGGGGACCTCCGGCAGCTCGGGCGACTGGGCGGGCGGACGATGCTCTTCTATCTCTCGACGAGCGCCCTCGCGATCCTCACCGGCGTCCTGATGGTGAACCTGGTGAAGCCCGGCGTGGGCGCGGACCTCGGGCTCCTCGAGGCCAACGCCGGGACGCCGAGCGTGAGCGCCGCCGAGGGCGACGTGGGCGACGTCCTCTGGGTGCAGCTCCGGGACATGATCCCGACGAACCCGCTCAAGGCGGCGACCGAAGGCGACATGCTCCCGCTGATCTTCTTCAGCGTGCTCCTCGGCGTGTTCATCACCTTCGTGGAGCACGGGAGCAGCGAGGATGGGAGCGACGAGAGCGCCGCGCGCGAGAACGCGGCGCTGCTCCGCCGCTTCTTCGAGGGCCTCTTCGCCGTGATGATGAAGATGACCCTCGCGGTCATCGAGCTCGCGCCCATCGGCGTCTTCGGCTTCATGCTCTACGCCGCCGCGGGCAAGGGGCTTCAGGCCTTCGAGGCGCTCGGACTCTACGCGCTCACGGTGCTCCTCGCGCTGGCCGTGCACGCCTTCGTGACGCTGCCGATCATCCTCAAGCTGCTCGGCGACGTGAGCCCCCGGGCGCACGCGAAGGCCATGACGCCGGCGCTGCTCACGGCCTTCAGCACGGCATCGTCGAACGGCACGCTCCCGCTGACCATGCGCTCGGTCGAGGACGCCGGCGTGCCCCCGGCCATCGGGAGCTTCGTGCTGCCGCTCGGCGCGACGATCAACATGGACGGGACGGCGCTCTACGAGGCCGTGGCCGTGCTCTTCATCGCGCAGGTCTATGGCCTCGACCTCGACCTCGGCCAGCAGCTCGTCGTCGCGCTGACGGCGCTCCTGGCGAGCGTCGGCGCGGCGGGCATCCCGCACGCGGGCACGGTGATGATGGTCGTCGTGCTCGCCGCCGTCGGCCTCCCGACCACGGCCGTCGGCCTCATCCTCGCCGTCGACCGCATCCTCGACATGTGCCGCACGACGGTGAACGTCTGGTCGGACAGCGCCGCCGCGCAGGTGGTGGCGCGCTTCGCCCGGGACGCGACGCCGGCGAGCGCGCCCGCGGAGTAGCGTCTTCGAGAACGCTCCGAACCGCCCCGAGCCGGGTGCTTCGGGACGCACGGGCTAGCGCGACACACGCCACCCCTCCGCAACCCACGGGGCGATGTCGGGGTGATCGCGGACGTCGAGCGGACCGCGTCCGCCACCCGAGCGGAGGATGAAGCGCCCGACGAGGAAGGCGAGGCCGATCCCGGGCAAGGACGCGAGGAAGGCCGAGATCAGGATCATTCCCTGGAATCCGCGAGGGCTCCCGTCCAGCGCGACGAACCACTTCCAGAACACGGCTCCGAAGGGAACGAAGGCTCCAACGAAGAAGATGCCGAGCATCACGCGCATGGCGCGGCCGTGTCGCCCCTGGCAGGCCCCGCAGCGCGCCATGGCGTACGTCTTCGTCTTCCCGCTCGCCGCGTGGGTGAGCCTGAGCGAGAGCGCCTCACCGTCGGGGGGCCGGTCGCGGCAGTAGCCGCAGAGCCTCGATTCGTTCGCCACCCTCGGCTCCCGAGCTGCTCCACTCTTCCGTAGCATCGAGGGCCGCGGAGCACGGCCCGAGTCGAGAATCCCCGCGCCGACGCGAAACCTCAAGACATGGACCTCGGCGCCGAAAGCGCCGCGGCTCGGCCACGCAGGCCCCGCCGAGCCGGCCGCGTTGGACGGGTTCATGGGATTGTCGACGCTGTCCCATGCCGACGACCCCATCGCGACCGGCTTACCGATGCTCCCCGTCGAAGCGTGCAACGCGGCATGTGTCGGGACCATCCCGCGTTCTTCTGGTGGGCTGGGCAGCGGCCTGTGCCGTGTCCTGCACCACCCCGCGCGACGCCTTCCCCTTTCTGACGATGAAGCTCCGGACCTCCCAACCCGAGGTCGCTCCGCCCCCGTGCGATAGCCTCACCACGTTCGTCGAGGAGCCGAGGGTGCGGGTGCGCGACGCCGACGCGGCCGCCGCGGAGGCGTTCCTGGCCGCCACGGATGTGGTGCACGTCAACGCGGTGGGTGTCGGTGGGACGCCGATGCGTGGCTTCGCCGACCACCGGCTCCTGGTCGCCGGCCGCCGCCGAGACGCCCTCGTGCGCCTGGCCGCCACGGGCTCCACCGCGGGCCGCATTCATGGCCTCTGTGGGCTTTGGGAGCTGGGCACGCTCGACGCGGCGGAGGTCCGCGACCGGGGTTCACGTCTCGAGGAGGAGATCTGGTGGGTTGAGGGGTGCCAGATAATGGGGGCCGTCCCCGCTCGACTGCTCTTCGACCCGGCGGCACTTCGGCACTGCCCAGAGTCAAGGACGCCGCGCAGAGGACGGGGGGGCGCTGGGGCAGCCCGGTCCACTCTCTGACCGGCTCCCCACCGATCCGGAGCAAGGCGGCAGCCAGTAGTCCCGCACGTCGCTGCCGCGATCGGCTCCTGGCCCCGCCGGTAGCCACCGCGCCTACGACATGCGGCGTGCAAGACTGAGAGGCCACGCTGAACTGAGAGGCCACGCTGAAGCGCCGGCATCTGCGTCGCCCTCGACCGCGGGGACACAGGCGGATGAGGGCACTGTGAGCCACTGATGGAGCGCTGATGACCCGAGCCGCCGCGACGTTCCTCTGTCTCGCCGCCTGCCTCGGATGGTCCCACGAGTGCCGCGAGTCCACGCTGATTCCGCTGAACCTCCCGGGGTCGAGGGGCACGATCGTCCTGTCCTTCGGCGTCGAAGGGCATGCACCGGAGCTGGTCTCGCGCGTCTTCGCGGAGGGAGACACGAGCGGCGTGGTGACGGTGCTCGTCGATGAGGAGGAGGTCCTGACCTCGGAGCTCTCGAACGAGCGGTCACCCTATGTCGGCGACTTCTATGCGGCGGGGACCCACACGGTGGCCTTCGTCTTCGAAGACGTCGTGGGCGAGGGGGTGGCGCTGCACGTCGTGGTCGACAGCAGCGCGCCAGGCGGCACGTGCGGAAGAGACTGTGGCCCCTCGGGCGTCGAGGTGATCTCGACCGACGGGATCGAGCTTGTGGAGCCCGCTCCCTAGAACAGCCGATGCCGCGGCGGTCCGTCACGCTCGTCCACCGGCCACGTGGCCCGTTCCTTTGCTGATACGCGCTCGGCGAGGTCGCGGTTCAGTCCTTCGAGGTCCACGTCAACCTGAAGACTTCGCCCGGCCATTCGTGGCGTGGGGGTATGGGGCGAGGCTCGCCTGCGACGCGGGCGAGGCGGTCGTTCAGCTCGCTCAGCGCCGCCCATCGCTCGACGGGCGAGAGCCCCTCGTAGAGCTCGGGCTCCGGATCGCCGTGCGCGAAGACCTCGCCGCTCATGCCGCGACGGCGACGCGCTTCGGCGCGACGCGCCAGCTCGGGATCGGCGGAGCTCACGCCGTGAGCATAGCGCGAACGAGCACGGCGCTCGGGCGTCACCGGGCCCCTCCGGCCCCGAGAGCCCATCCGGAGCTTGGCGGTGCCCCGCGTCCTGCCCGTCGCTGCGGCGGCCCGCCAGTGGCACGCGCATGTCGTATGACATACGCCATGCAAAACTGAGCCGTCTCTGCTGGGACGCAGGCTTCTGCGTCGCCGCCGACCGCGGCGAGGGCGCTGTGAGCCACGGATGGAGCGCCAATGATCCGAGCCACCGCCAGATTGCTCTGCATCGCCGCCTGCCTCGGCGCGAACCACGGGTGCGCCGAGCCCACGCTGGTGCCGCTGAGCCTTCCCGCGTCGACCGGCACGATCGTCTTGTCCTTCGGCGTCGAAGGGCATGCACCGGAGCTTCTCGCGGGCGTCTTCGTGGACGGCAGCAACACGAGGGGCGTGGTCACCGTGCTCGTCGATGACGAGGAGGTCCTGACCTCGGAGTTCTCGAACGAGCGGTCGCCCTATGTCGCGGACTTCTATGCAGCGGGGACCCACACGGTGGCCTTCGTCTTCGAGGACGTCGTGGGCGAGCGGGCGACGCTCGACGTCGTGGTCGACAGCGGCGCGCCAGGCGGCGCGTGCGGAGGAGACTGTGGCCCCTCGGGCGTCGAGGTGATCTCGACCGACAGGATCGAGCTCGTGGAGCCCGCTCCCTAGCCGACGGCAGTCGGGGGCGTATCCACGAGGTCCTCGTATAGCCCCGGGAAAGGCGCCTCGGGCGACGCCCTCGCTAGCGCGGAACGCTCGCCAGCCACTCGCGGATGGCCGCCTGCGTCGTCGCCGTAGCTTTCACCAGCGCGAAGTGATCGCCTTCGATGGCTACGCGGGTGACGTCCGCTCCGCGCCGCACCCAGCGGTCGACCCTCGCATTCAGCAGCGCGCTCGGAAAACGCTCGTCCTCCGTGGCGTAGACGACGAGCGTCGGAACGCGGGGTTCGAACGCCGGGTCGTAGCCGAAGAGCGCGCCGGCTGCGACAAGGTCATCGCCGAGGGCCACGCTCGCCGCGCCCATGCTCGCGGCACCCTGCGAGAGCGCGAGCATAACGATGCGGCGGACGCCACGTTCCTTCAGCCATTGGTGCGTCGCCGCGAGTGTCGCCAGGCCTTCCGGCGTGGTCCAGTCGCCGGAGGCTCCGATGCTCGGGCAGGTCGTCGCGAGTCCCGCCTCCCGTGCCGCCTCGGCCACGAGCCAGCATAGGAGGCCCCAGTTGCCCGCAGCTCCATGGAGAAAGAGCACCTCCGTCTCGGACACGGCGGCGGTCTCCGGCGAGAAGCGCAGCATGTCGAAGGATGCGGCACGCTGCGCTCCGAACACCGTGGCAAGCAGCGGCGTCGGCACCTGGCCTTCACGCGCCTCGTAGAGCGTGTAGGCGCGGTCCAGCGCCTCCACAAATCCGTCCCGCTCGCGTTCCGTGGCCAGACCCGCCGCTCCGAGCGCGCTCGCTCCCAGGATCACCCCGTCCCGTTCCGGCAGCAGCCGCCCGAGCGTCGGTTCGCCTTCGCCAGCCGGCAGGCGGATGACGCTCTCCGTGCGCTGCGCGGGAAGGGCCGCCGTCGCGCGCAGCGCGAGCACCGACACGAAGCCGAGTCCGCCCGCGATCACCAGGCAGCGCGACGCGTGCCGGCGGCCCCGGCCGACGACCGGGCCGAGGCAAACGAGCGCCGCGCAAAGGACGTAGCTACGCAGGGTCCAGGAGACGGGAGCCTCGCAGGCAGCCGCGACGAGCATGAGCGCGCCCACGGTAACGAGCGCCCTTGCCAGCGCCGCAAACGACCCCGCGCGACGGAGGGGCTCAGAGCGCCTCATTTGCGAATCGGTCCCGAAACCACGCGACGGCTCCCGCGGCCTCCAGCTGCCCGCGCAACGAGGCCCGCAGCTTCGCGATCGCCTGCGCGCGCGCGCCCGTACTGCACGGCACGTTGGGCCACGCGTCGTTCCCAGCGGAATCCACGAACTGCGGGCGGCCCACCGAGATCAGCACGCGGCTCCCGCGGCGGCGAAAGACCACCGCCCGCGTTCCTCGCTCGCCTTCGTCCACGACGTGCTCGCCGTCGTCCTCCCCCGCCAGAAGCACGGAGACGGCAGGCAGCTCCGCCATCCACGTGTTGAGGCAGACGGCGTCGTCGCCGAACTGGCCGAGCCGGGGCAGCTCCCGTCCGGCGATCGCGAAGCGGAGTCGGCCGCGGAGTTGGCTGTTCTGGCCGTTGTCCAGCCGGCACGGATGGAGGCGCGCGCGGTAGCTCCCGGTCCAGAGGTCGGACACCTCGAGGACCACGTCCTCCAACGCCTCATGCTCAGCGCTCGCACGCGCGAAGTTCTCGAGCTCGAGTTGGCCATCCTGGCAGCTGACCACGTCGAAGTAGATCAGTCCGCGCGGCCCGCGGTAGCGACAGCGGGCCGGCCCACGTTCGAGGCGGCTCTGGAGCTCGTGGTGTCCGGTGCCGCGGTAGGGCTCATAGGCGTAGGTCTCCGGCACCACGGGCCAGTCCTCGCAAGTGAAGTACCCGACCACGTGTCGCTGATACTCGAAGTCGTGCTCGTTCATCGGCCTCTCGCCGCGTCCAAGCCGATGGCGCGACTACCCTACGAAGCGCTGAGCGCTCCGCGCATCATAGCGACGACCTTTCGGGTACCGCTCCGCCACCTCGTCTAGGTCGCTGCTCGACGTGCACGCGACGACGAGCATCGCCCCCCGGGGAGTCTGGCGACGTCCCGCAAGGCGCCCGCCCCTACTCCGCCGCCTGGGCCTCCGCCCGTCGCGCCCCGCTCCCGGGTCGGAGCCCCACGTCGTTCATGAGCACCTTCGCCGCGAGCTCGCCGCTCACGAGCGAGGGCGGCATGCCTGGGCCGGGCACGGTCATCTGCCCCGCGAAGTAGAGGCCCGCGACCTTCTTCGAACGGAGCGGGGGCTTCAGCGGGCCCGTCTGCCGGAGCGTGTTCGCCATGCCGTAGGCGTTGCCCTGGAAGGCCGCGTAGTCCGCCTCGAAGTCGCGCATGGCATAGCTCCGCTTGAGCACCACCTGGTCGCGGAGCGGCCGCCCCACGTGCTTCTCGAGGCGCTCCATGCAGGCGTGGTAGGTGCGCTCGCGCGCCACGTCGTCGTCCTGAAGCCCCGGCGCCAGCGGGATGAGCAGGAAGAGGTTCTCGTGCCCCTTCGGCGCCAGGCTCGCGTCCGTGCGCGTCGGCGCGCACACGTAGAAGAGCGGCCGCGCCGGCCAGCGCGGGCTCGTGTAGACGGCGTCCATGTGCCGGTCGAGGTCCTCGTCGAAGAAGAGCGTGTGGTGCGGCAGCTCGGGCACCTCCCCCTTCACGCCGAGGTAGAAGAGGAGGCTCGAGGGCGACATGGTCTTCTTCTGCCACACGCGCTCGGGGATCTGCCGCGCCCGCGCCGGCAGGAGCTGGCTCTCGACGTGGTGGTAGTCGGCGCTCGCGACCACGGCGTCGCTCGCGATGACGCCCTCGTCCGTGCGCACCCCCGTCGCCCTCATGCCCTCGAGGGCGATCTCGCGGACCGGCTCGCCGAGGCGGAAGGTCACGCCCCGCTCCTCCGCGACGCGCACCATGCCCTCGATGATCCTGTGCATGCCGCCCATCGGGTACCAGGTGCCGAGGGCCATGTCCGCGTAGCTCATGAGCGCGTACATCGCCGACGTCTCCTTCGCCGACGCGCCGAGGAAGAGCACGGGCCAGCTCGCCAGGCGCACGAGCTTCGGGTCGTCGAAGAAGCTCGTCGCGTAGGAGTGCATCGAGCGGAGCATCTTCAGCTTCTGCAGCTGCACCAGGAGCCGCGCGTCGAAGAACTCCAAGAAGGAGAGGCTCGGGCGGAGCAGGTAGTCCTGCGTCGCCTGCTCGTAGGTGTACTTCGTCTCCCGAAGGAAGCGGTCGAGGCCCGCGCCGGCGCCGGGCTCCTTGGCGTCGACGAAGCGGCGAAGCGCGTCGACGCCGGCGGGCACGTCCCAGGCCTCCTCGCGCTCCCAGACCAGCCGGTAGCTCGGGTCGAGGCGGCGGAGGTCGTAGAGCTCGTCCACGCGGTAGCCGAAGCTCGCGAAGAAGCGCTCGAAGACGTCCGGCATCCAGTACCAGCTCGGGCCCATGTCGAAGTGGAAGCCGTCCTTCACCCACGTGCGGGCGCGGCCGCCGGTCTGCGGGTGCCGGTCCACGACGGTGACGCGGGCGCCGGCGTCGGCGAGGTGGCAGGCGGCGGAGAGGCCGGAGAAACCGGCGCCGATGACGGTGATCTCCGGGGTCGAGCGGGGCATGGAACCGGTCTGGGGCCGTTCCGGCGGCCTCGCAGTCCACGGGCGCGGAGGGTCAGCGCGGCGGGGCCTCGGGCGCGGCCCGCCCGGGCGCTTCGGCGCGGCGGAGGAAGAAGGCGAGGCTCGCGGCCAGCCCGAGCGCCGTGACGAGCGCGGCGAGGTAGCTGAACCCGTCGAAGAAGGCGAGGCGCGTCGTCCGCGCCGCGCCGAGGTCCTTCACGAGCTGGAGCGCGATGGAGCCCGTGTAGCCGAGCGCGTCCGCCACGTAGATGGCGAAGACCGCCGTCGAGGTCACGCCGAGGTACGCGATGAGCCGCTCGAAGAGCACGGCGTTGAAGGGGACGTAGACGAGGTAGCTGCCGAGCCCCGTGAGCACCATCCAGACGACGCCGTCGATGGCGCCGGCCTGCCGGAGCCCCGTGGCGAGCGCGACGAGCCCCGCCCCGACGAACATCACGCCGTAGGCCGCGACGAGCCCCGCGCGCCGCCCCTGCACCGCGTTCAGCGCGGCCAGCGCGAGGAGCACGCCGAGGGCCACGGGCACCTCGGTCTGCGTGAAGAGCGCCGGCTCGCCCACGTAGCCGAGCTCGGCGAAGAGCTCGACGCCGTAGTTGTCGCGGAAGTCGCGGTAGGCCGTGAGCAGCACGTAGAGGCCGAAGAGCGGGAGGAGCCCGGGCAAGAAGCGCCCGAGGAACGCGCGCCGCGCCGGCCCGTCCATGGGCGCGCGCCGGACCCGCGCCGCCTCGTCCTCGGCGCTCGGCGCGGGGAGCCGCTCGAGGGCCCGGACGGCGAGCACGAAGGGCACGAAGAAGAGCGCGCCCGTCGCCGCCGGCATCCAGGGCTCGGGCACGCCCTCGCGCATCAGGGCGCGGCCGACGTCCTTCACGACGCCACTCGCGACGATGAACGAGAGGCTCAGCCCCACGAGGAGCACGTCCGACAGCCGGCGCCCTTCGAGGTAGGAGACGACGAGCCCCCAGATCATCCCGAGCGGCAGCCCGTTCAAGAAGAGCGCGAGCACGCCGGCGTCGCGGGGAAGCACTGCGAAGAGCACCAGCGAGAGCTCCGCCAGCGCGACGAGCACGACGAGCAGGCGCCCGCGCCGCGCCGCGCCGGCCTCGCTAACGACCTTGATGCCGAGGTATTTGCTCGCCGTGTAGCCGACGAGCTGGCCGACCACGAGCGCGGTCTTCAGCTCGAGCGCGCCGCCGAGAAAGCCCGGCCCTTCGTAGCTCCCGGCCGCGAAGGGCTTCCGGAAGGCGTACATGCAGAAATACGCCGTGAAGGCCGCCAGCACGGCATGACCGACGAAGAGCGCGCGGCGCGCGGGTGACGCTTCAGCCTCCGCCACGCGCTGCGCTTACCACCCGGCGTCCATCAGCGACACCGCGGGAGGGAGAACGGTGGTCGCGCACGGAGCGCCTCGAAGCGCGACGGCCTGGGCGCCGAAGAGGAACCAGCCCTCGGTTCGGTTCTCGAGTCCCGCGACCAGGTCGCGAAGGACGTCAGCAAGCGCCGACATGCGAGGCGCGGTTCAGGAGCAGGTTGAACGCGATGTGATGCGCGAGGTCGTCCTCCCGCGAGCGGACATCGGGCCAGTCGGGGCGGACGGCTCGAGCGCTCTCGTAGAGCGCCACCCCCATGCGCACCTTCTCGGCCAGCGGACGCCGCGCGCGTTCCTCGCGGGTCGCGGCTTCCATCGCGCTCCACTGCCGTTCCACGAAGCTCCGCGCCCCGAGCCGGTCCTCGTCGCTCACACCCCGAGCCTACACGTGTCGGCCTCCCGCGGCCCCTCGGGGGAACGGACGGGGCGCGCACTCGAACGCGACCGCGCCTCGCCGCGCGACGCCGCCACGCTGGACGTGGGGCGGGCGGGGTCATATCCAGTCCCCGTGCGCTCTTTCTTGCTTCTCCTCGCGGTCCTCCTGGCCGCGTGCCCGCCGCCGCGTCGGCCGCCGCCCGCGGAGGCGCCCGAGGAGGAGGCGCGGGAGGAGCGCCGGGGGACCGTGCGCACGCACCTCGGGCCGATCCTCGGGGACCTGCAGGCCGCGAGCGTCGTGCTCTGGGCCCGCGCGGAACGGGCCGCGACGCTGCACGCGCAGATCTGGCGGCGCGGCACGGACGCGGACCACCTGCGCCAGCTCGCCCAGGAGGCCATCGACGCCTCGGACCGGACCGCCCAGGTGCGCTTCGACGGCCTCGTGCCGGCCACGACCTACCACTACCGCGCCTGGTTCGGCGGCCCGGAGGAGCGCACGGCGCCCGACGACGCCGCCGAGGGCCTCTTCCGAACGGCGCCCCGCCCGAGCGAGTCCGCGCCCCTGCGCTTCGCCTTCGGCGGCGATCTCGCGGGCCAGAACGTGTGCCGCGACCGGGAGGAGGGCTTCCCGATCTTCGAGCCCCTCGCGCGGCGGCGGCAGGCCTTCTTCCTCGGCCTCGGCGACATGATCTACGGCGACGGGCGCTGCGACGAGGTGGGGCGCTACGGCAACGCGCAGGTCGCCGCGCCCTTCGTCGAGAGCGCGCGCATCGAGGACTTCTGGGCCCATTGGCGCTACGCGCGGGAGGACCTGGCGCTCCAGAAGTTCCTCGAGCGGACGCCCTACGTCGCGGTCTGGGATGACCACGAGGTGGCGAACGATTTCGGCCCGGACGACCCCCTCGCGCCCATCGGGCTCCGCGCCTTCCTCCACCACAACCCCGTCGATGCGGGGGCGAGCGCCGGGCGGCGGCTCCACCGCGCGCTCCGCTACGGCAAGAACGTCGAGCTCCTCGTGCTCGACACGCGCCAGCACCGCGACTCGGCGACGCTCCCGGATCTGGACGACGCGCCGAAGACCCTCCTCGGGCGCGAGCAGCGGGCCTGGCTCGAAGGCCGCCTCCGCGAAAGCGACGCGCGCTGGCTCGTCGTCGCCTCGAGCGTGCCCATCGGCATCCCGACGGGCTCCGAGCAGGCCCGGGACGGCTGGGCCGACGGCGGCAACGGGCAGGGCTACGAGCGCGAGCTAGGAGCGCTCTTCGAGGTCGCCCGGGAGAACCGCCGGAACCTGCTCTTCCTGACGACCGACGTGCACTTCGCGACGGTGCTCCGCTACACGCCCTTCCCGGACGACCCGGCCTTCGTCGTGCACGAGGTGGTGGTCGGGCCGCTCAACGCGGGCATCTACCCGCGCGAGGACCTCGACGAGACCTTCGCCCCCGAGCGCCTCTTCTTCCATCAGCCCGGGGACCCGACGGCCATCTCGACTTGGGAGGAGGCGAAGGCCTGGTTCACCTTCGGTGAGATCGACGTCGACTGGGACGGGTACCTGCGCCTCCGAGTGCTCGGCGTCGACGGCGGCGTGCTTTTCGAGAAGAGCCTCCGCCCTCCCCAGGCCGGACGAAGCGAAGCGCCGGACACGACCGAGGGCTGACCTGCGCGCCCGGGGGCTCCAGGGACCTCCCATGGACGACGAGGCCGAGGCGCCGCGCTGGTTCCGCTTGCTCGCGAAGGCGTGCCGGCGGAGCAAGAAGCACCCCATCGCGCGCTATGCGCAGCTCGCCACCGTGGGCGCGGATGGCGGCCCGCGCTGCCGCACCGTCGTCGTGCGCGGCCTGAGCGACGCGCCGCGCGGCGTCTGGTTCGTCACCGACGGCCGGAGCGCCAAGGCCACCGAGCTCGCGCAGGACCCCCGGGCCGAGCTCTGCTGGTACTTCGCCGGGCTCCGGGAGCAGTACCGGCTTCGGGGCCGGGTGCGGGCCTGGGACGACGCCGGACGGGCCGAGGCCTGGGCGCGGCTCTCGCCGGCGTCCCGGGCAACCTTCCTCTGGCCGCCCCCGGGCACGCCCCGCCAGGACGACGACGTCTTCCCTCCCGAGACGCGCGGCGCGCACCCGCTCGAGTGTTTTCAGGCGTTTACGCTCGTCCCCGAGCGCGTCGACGTCCTCTCGCTCGCTCCGAGCCCCCACGAGCGCATCGAGTGGAATTCCGAGGGAGGGGAATGGGCGGAACGACGTATGCGTCCGTGAAAGAGGCCCCCCATTGACGAACCCCTCCAGGGGCCTGAACGTACCCCCATGACTCAAGGCCAGTACGCCGCCCCGAGCTACGGCGCAGTCGCTCACGCCGACGTCGAGACGCGAGCGTCTTTCATCGCGAAGACCTACGGGCACCTCGCCGGGATGATCGCGCTCTTCGTCGCGTTCATCGGCATCTACCTCGTCACACCCATCGCGCGAACACTGGTGGAGCTGGTCTACGCGCGCGGGGGCCAGGTCGGTCACCTCATCTTCCTCGGGCTCTTCGTCGTGGTCTCGACCATGGCCGACAACTGGGCTCGACGGTCCACGGACGTCCGAACGCAGTACATCGCCGCCGCGACCTACGTGGCCCTTCAGGGGCTCTTCATCGCCCCGATGATCTACATCGCGACGGCCATCGGTGGCGCGGCGTTGCCCATGCAGGCCTTCGTCATCACGGGGGTGCTCTTCGCGGCCCTCACGCTCGTCGTCTTCGTCACGCGGAAGGACTTCTCCTTCCTCCGAAGCGCGATCATGTTCCTCACCATCGCCATCATCGTTGCGGCGGTGGGCGCGGCGATCTTCAACTTCCAGCTGCCGACCCTCATCCTCTGGGCCGGCGTGGTGCTCGCCGCGATGAGCATCCTGTACAACACTTCCGGGGTGATGCTTCACTACCGCGAGGGCCAGCACGTAGCGGCGAGCCTGAGCCTCTTCGCGAGCTTCGCGCTCCTGCTCTGGTACGTGCTGCAGCTCCTGATGAGCAGCCGCGACTGAGCACGCCCCCTTCCCCGACGCGCCGCGCGTGGCCCCGAGCCGCCGCGGCGCGCCGCCGTTCCGTCCGTGGTATCCGGCACCCGTGCGCATCTGCGTCTGCCTCGCGATGGCCCTCGTGCTGGGCTGCCCGGAGAAGCGGGAGCCGCGGCCCGGCCAGCCCGTGGCACGCGAGGCTGCGCCCCGGCTCCGCGTCCGTCCGCTGACGCCCTCCATGGGCGCCGAGCGAGCCAGCGCCGAGAGATCGCGCGCCGCGCTCACGCTGACCCGCGAGATGCGCGACGCCGCCCGCGAG
>JBCDGX010000034.1:0-16560 GCA_038750805.1 Myxococcota bacterium | reverse complement strand
GCGACGAGGGCCAGCGCCAGGAGCGCGGCGGCCGGGCGGACCGGCGCCGCGTCGTCGGGGCGGGCGCGGCCCGCGTCGAGCTTCCCCTTCATGGATCCTCCCGGCCCGTCCGGGCCCCGCGCCTCGCCCGGCGCCCTTCGGCGCTACCGGAGCGGGCGAAGGGGGGTCAAAAAAGCGCCCCTTCTCCCTCGCCCCTGGCCGGGCCAAGATCCGCGGCATGGTCTCGCGCTTCGCGTGGGCGCTCGTCGCCCTCACGCTCGCGTGCGATGCGCGTCCCGCGGCGCGTCCCGTCGCCGCCCAGGCGGCCCCCGTGACGCCCGCCTCCGTGACGCCCCCCCTCGCGCCGCTCGGCCCCGCGTGTCGGGCGCCCGACGTGCTCGCGCCGGCCGTACAGCGCGGGGTCTGCGTCGCCCATAGCTACGGGGGCGGTGGCGCACGGGGCTACGGGAGCGCCTCGAGCCGCGCCGAGCTCCGGCGTCTTCGGGACCTCGGGACCACCTGGGTGAGCCTCACGCCCTTCGGGTATCAGCGGAGCTTGAGCGATACGCGGGTGCGCGGCCTCTTCGAGCGCGCCGAGGGGCGCTGGGAGGCGGCCGGCGAGACCGACGCGCGCCTCGTGCGCGAGATCCATGCGGCCCACGAGCTCGGCCTGAAGCTCCTCCTCAAGCCGCATCTCTGGGTCTCCGGCGGCGCCTGGCGTGCCGAGATCGATCCCGGGAGCGAGGCGGGCTGGGAGTCCTGGCGCGCGAGCTACCGGCGCTTCCTGCTTCACTACGCGGCGCTCGCGGAACGCGAGAGCGTCGCGTTGCTCGCCGTGGGCACCGAGCTCCGCTCGAGCGCGACGCGCTTCCCCGAATGGTGGCGGGAGCTCGTGGCGGAGGTGCGCGCGGCCTATGGCGGCGAGCTGACCTACGCGGCGAACTGGGACGAGGCCGAGCATCTCGCGTTCTGGCCGGAGCTCGACTACGTCGGCGTCAATTTCTACCCCTCGCTCGCGGACGCGCCGGAGGACCCCGAGGCCGAGAAGGTCCGCCGCCTCGAGGCCGCCCTCGACGCCCTGGATGCGCTCTCGACGCGGGTCGGGCGCCCGGTGCTGATCACCGAGGTCGGCTACAAGAGCTGCCGCACCACGGACGTCCGGCCCTACGCCTGGACCGAGGACGTGCGCGGCGGCGACGCGCTGGACACGGAGGCTCAGGCGCGGGCCTACCGCCGCTTCTTTCGCGCCCTCGAAGGACGAACGAACGTTCGTGGGGTGTACGTCTGGAAGTGGTTCACGGACCCGGATACGCGTGAGGAGGGGCCGCTGGGCTTCGCGCCGCGGGGGAAGCCGGCGGAGGACGAGCTCCGGGCGGCCTTCGGCGCGTGCGGGCGCTGACTCGGTCGCGGCGAGCCTGCTAGCTTCGGCCGATGTCCGAGGCGCTCCGAGCCGACGCCGACTTTCGGGCGCTCGTTCACGCGATGCCCGCGGGGGTGCTCGTGCACCGCGCCGGCGTCGTGCTCTACGCCAACCCCGCCATGGCCCAGCTCACGGGCCGCCGCGAGGGGAGCGAGCTCGTCGGGCTTCACGTGCTCCACGACATCGTGCACGGGGACGATCGACCGCTCCTGAAGCGCCGGCTCGCGACCATCGGCGAGGCCAAGCAGCTCCCCCCGGCGCAGGTCCGGCTGCTGCGCGCCGACGGGGAGCCCCCGCGCTTCGCGGAAGGGACGGCGGTGATGATCCCCTTCGAAGGCGGCCGGGCCGTGGGCGTCGTGCTCCGCGATCGGACGGAGCGCGAGGAGGCTTTGAAGCGCGCGTCGCTGGCCGAACGCCTCGCGTCGGTCGGCACGCTGGCGGCCGGCGGCGCATGAGCTCAACAGCCCCCTCGCCTACATCCTGGCGAACCTCGAGTACCTCAGCGAGGAGCTCGACGGCCTCCTCGACGCGCATCCGAAGGGCGCGGAGCTGCGCGCGGCGGTGGACGAATCCCGGCGCGGCGCCGAGCGGGCCGCGGAGATCGTCGGCGCGCTCAAGGCCTTCGCCCGGACGCCGGAGGAGCGGGCCCCGTCCACGGACGCCCGCACCGACGTCGCGAAGGCCGCGCGGGCTGCGCTGCGCATGGTCGAGAACGACCTGCGCCATCGCGCGACGCTCTCGGTCGCGTTGAGCGAGGTCCCGCCGGTGCGCATCTCCGAGACCGCCCTCGTGCAGGTGCTCGTGAACCTGCTCATCAACGCGTCGCACGCGCTCCCCATCGGCCGCCGGGCGCTGGGCTCCGTGCAGCTCACGACGAGCGCCGAGGACGGGCGGGCGTGCGTGGTCGTGCAGGACGACGGCGTGGGCATGAGCGCCGAGACCCAGCGGCGGGTCTTCGATCCCTTCTTCACGACGAAGCAGCCCGGCGAGGGGACGGGGCTCGGTCTTTCGATCACCTACCGGCTCGTCCGCGACGCGGGCGGGGACATCGAGGTCGCCTCCGAGTCCGGGCGCGGCACCACGATGACCGTCTGGCTCCCGGTGGCGGTCGCGGGCGCGGGTGAGGAGGCAGGCGCACCCCATCTCCGACTCGAGGGGCTGCGCCTGCTCATCGTGGACGACGACTCGCTGGTCGGGCGCGGCCTGCGACGGAGGCTGCGTGGCTGCGACGTGACCCTCGAAACCTCGCCCCGTGCGGCGCTCGAGCGCGCGGCCGCAGAGCCCTTCGACGCCATCCTCTGCGACGTGATGATGCCGGACATGGACGGCGTCGCCTTCCACGAGGCCCTCCATGCCCGGAACCCCGAAGCCGCGCGGCGCGTCGTGCTCATGACTGGAGGGGGCTTGGCGGACGACGTGGCGGCACTCGTCGAACGCGCGGGCCGCCCGGTGCTCGAAAAGCCCTTCGAGCGGGACCAGCTCGCCACGGCCTTGGCGGAGCTCCCGCCCGCCTGAGCCCCGGTCGCCGGTGTGCGTGAACGTGTTGGTCGATAGCGACGTCCGTGGCGGCAAGTACGACGCTGGCAACCATCGTTCATGCCACCGTCGGTAAGGAGTCCATCGGTAGAGGCTTGGAGCAACGACATGGCGCCATACGCATCCGCATTTCTTAGCCTTGCCGTCGCGAGTTCTGTCGTGCTGTCGGGGTGCGAAGGCTCGAAATGCGTCTCTACGGACGTATGCGTCGAGGCCGCGATGGCGCTGGCGGACGGCACGGTGCTCCGGGGCCTGCGCCTCTCGAGCTTCGAGGTTGTCTTGGGCGATGACGTGCGCCACGTCGTCCAGGTACTCCACCGCTCCGACGAGGATCGGCTGGACCGGTTCAGGACGATTGACTCGTACTGTCTGCTCGTCCCCGTGGAGCGTCCTCGGGACATCGTCCTCTTCGATGCCTTCGTCGCGGGCACGGCTCAATCCGCGCAGATCTTGGCGAATCACTGTTCCGTCGCGGAGGAATACCCCTTCGGCGATTGTCCCTTCGAGGCCTTCGATACGGAGCCCTTCCTTTCCACCGATGCCTTCTTGGCGGAGGCCTCTCCAGGCCTCATGGGCCCCGTTCGCTTCTGTCGCGGCGCCATCAATGGCCTCGTGATGACCGGGGTTCTGCCTCGGTAGCCTCGCCCTCGCCTCGCACGAACACGCTCCGTGCGGGGAGCTCACTCGTATCGGCCGGCGTCCTCGCCCAAGCGGGCGACGAGAGCTGAAGTGAGGGCGGCCCGCGCCCCCACCCGACGCCCCGGTTCCTGCCCGTCCCGCTCGGCTCGCTCCTCCCGCTCGGCTTGCGCATCCCGCGTCCCGCGCGGTCCACCCTGGTTCGCCGGGCGGGGCCGCGGGACGTGCCCCCTCACGGAGGTACGCGTCGTTGCCGCCAGCCCCCAGCCATGGCCGACGGCCATGAGGCGCAAGTCGGCCGCCCCTTCAGGACCCCGGCGGCCGCGCCGAAGGCGTGCCGCCGAGTGTGCAGTCGGCCGCCGGCCCGACGGCGCCGAAGTGAGGGGGCATGTCCCGCGTCCCCGCCCGTCGCCCCGGTCTCAGCCCACGCCCGCCCGTCGCCCCGGTCTCAGCCCACGCCCCCTCGCCGCCCAGGTCTACCAACGCGACCCCGGCCGCCGGCGCTCAAAGCCGCCCGAGCGCCCCAATCCGCCACGGCGAAAGCCCCCCGCGCGGCGCCCCCCCACCGTTGCCCGCCGACGACTGTGCGGCCCGGGCCCGGTCCGCGTCGCGGAAGGCTTGGGCGATGGCGGCGGCGAGCGCGAGGGGCTTCTTGGCCTCGGGCGCGAGCGGACCGCGAAGGAGTGCGTCCTCGTTCCGGCCGATGAAGCCCGTGTCGTACTCACCGGCGACGAACTCGGCGTGGTCCATGAGGTGGAGGTGGAAGGGCAGGTTGGTCTGGATGCCCGTGACGACGTACTCGGAGAGCGCCCGCTTCATGCGCTGCACGGCGAGCTTGCGGCTCGGGGCCCAGACGCAGAGCTTCGAGACCAGCGGGTCGTAGAAGCTCGAGATGGTCGAGCCCTCGTAGGCACCGGAGTCGTCGCGCACGCCGGGGCCCGTCGGCCGACGCAGCACCTCGATGGTGCCCGGGCTCGGGAGAAAGCCCGTCGCCGGGTCCTCGGCGTAGACGCGGCACTCGATGGCGTGGCCGCGACGCTGCACGGCCTCCTGGCCGTAGCCGAGCTCCTCGCCAGCGGCGACGCGGACCATCTCCCGGACGAGATCGAGGCCGGTGATCAGCTCGGTCACGGGGTGCTCCACCTGGAGCCGCGTGTTCATCTCGAGGAAGTAGAAGCTGCCGTCCTCGCCCATCAGGAACTCGACGGTGCCCGCGGAGCGGTAGCTCACCGCCTTGGCCGCCGTCACCGCGACCTCGCCCATGGCGGCGACCTTCGCGTCGTCGCAGACGTCCGCCGGCGAGGGCGTCTCCTCGACGACCTTCTGGTGGCGGCGCTGGATCGAGCAGTCGCGCTCGAAGAGGTGCACGGCGTTGCCGTGGGCGTCGGCGAGCACCTGGATCTCGATGTGCCGCGGCCGGACGATGGCCTTCTCGATGTAGACCGTGTCATCGCCGAAGGCCGCGGCGGCCTCGCTCCGCGCGCGCTCGTAGGCATCGACGAGCTCGGCCTCCTCGTGCACGAGACGCATGCCCTTGCCGCCACCGCCGCTGCTCGCCTTGAGCATCACGGGGTAGCCGAGCTCCTTGGCGACGGACTTCAGGTGGTCGTGGCTCTCCACCGTGGAGCCAGGCACGACGGGGACGCCCGCGGCGATCATCTTCTCCCGGGCCGCGGTCTTCGAGGCCATGGCGATCATCGAGCTCGCGTCGGGGCCGATGAAGACGATGCCCGCGTCCTCGCAGGCCTTCGCGAAGGTCGGGTTCTCGCTGAGGAAGCCGTAGCCCGGGTGCACGGCCTGGGCGCCCGTCGCCTTGCAGGCCCCGAGGATCTTCTCGATGACGAGGTAGCTCTCGGTGCTCGGCGCGGGGCCGATGGCCACGGCTTCGTCCGCGAGACGGACGTGGAGCGCGTCCGCGTCGACGTCGCTGTGCACGGCGACGCTGGCGATGCCCATCTCTCGGAGCGTCCGGATGACGCGGACGGCGATCTCACCGCGGTTGGCGACCAGGACCTTGTCGAAGAGGGGCTTCGTCATGGCCGGGAGGCTTCACCGACGCCCTCGGGGGGTCAAGGGTCCCCCGTAGCGTTCGCCGCCCTCGCGCGTACCCAGGGCATGAACGGTCCCGATCCCCGACTCTCCGCGGGCCGCCTCGGCCCCGCGCTTCTCGTGCCCCTCGCGCTTCTGCTGAGCGCGTGCGGCGGCGGCGACGCGCCACGGCGTCCGGCCAGCGAGGCCGCCGCCCCCGCGGATCCTCAGCCCGCCGGCGGCGAGGCCCGGCACATCGGCGCGACGGTGGCGGCGCCGCCGGCACCCGAGGGGAAGGCCGTTGCGGTCTTCGCTGGCGGATGCTTCTGGTGCATGGAGGCCCCCTTCGAACGCCTCGAGGGCGTCGAGAGCGTGCTCAGCGGCTACGCCGGCGGCCGCGAGGTCGGGCCGAGCTACCAGGACGTGAGCCACGGGCACACGGGGCACCTCGAGTCCGTACGCGTGCTCTACGACCCGGCGCAGGTCGGCTACGCGCGCCTTCTCGAGGTCTTCTTCGTGAACGTGGACCCGACGCAGGACGACGGGCAGTTCTGCGACCGCGGCGCGCACTACCGAACGGCGATCTTCGTCGGTGACGACGAGGAGCGGCGCCTCGCCGAAGCCGCCCGGGCCGAGGCCCAGGAGACGCTCGGCCGGCCCGTGGTGACGGAGCTCCGCGAGGCGGGGCCCTTCTACGTCGCCGAGGACTACCACCAGGACTTCTACCGGACGAACCCGGGCCACTACCGGCGCTACCGCGAGGGCTGCGGTAGGGACCGGCGGCTCCAGGAGCTCTGGGGCGAGCGCGCCCCGCACCACTGATCAGCCGTCGTCGCGCGCGACGAACCAGGCGCGAAGCTCGGCGACGAGCTCCCTCATGTCCGGCCTTTCGGCGTCCGCGCGCCGGGTCACGGCCCGCCAGGTGCGCTTCGCGCTCTTCTTCGCGAAGGGACGGACGACCAGGTCCCGGCGGCCGCGGGTCCGTCGCGCGGCCCAGGCCGGCATCATGGCCGCGCCGAGCCCCGCCGCGCAGAGCTCGAGCATCGCCTCGGTGATCGGCAGCACCGACGTGCGCGCCGGCGGCTCGTCGCCGAACCAGGCCTTGCCGAGCGCCACCAGCTCCTCCCGCGGCACGTCGTGCACGAAGAGCGTGTCCTCGCGGAGGTCCGCCGGCCGCACGCGCGGGCGGCTCGCCGCCGGGTGCGCCGCGGGCAAGACGACGACGAAGGCGTCCTCGCCGAGGCGATGGCCCACGTGCCCCGGACCCGGCGCCGTGTGGCAGAGCGCGAGGTCGACCTTGCCCTCCGTGAGCGCCCCGAGGGGATCCCGGCCGAAGCCGACCTTCACGTCGATGCGGGTCCGGGGATGAGCCCGCGCGAAGCGACCGAGCACCGGCGCGAGCCAATCGTAGGCCGTGCCGCATTGGGTCGTGACCCGGATGCGTGCGGGCTCGGCCGGGCGCAGGGAGCGCTCGAGGGCCTCGAGGGCCTCGAGCACCTCACCTCCGCCTTCGGCCAGACGCCGACCCGCGGGCGTGATGCGGAGCCCCCGGCCCTCGCGCGCGAAGAGCGGGACCCCGAGCTTGGCCTCGAGGCGCGCGAGGTGATGGCTGACCGCCGACTGGCTCAGGGCGAGCGCCCGGGCCGCGCGCGTGACGCCGCCCTCGCTCGCGAGCGCGCGCATGAGCACGAGGTCCCGGCTGTCGAGGGACGCGGTCATGAATGAACGAAACCGAAGGTTCGATGAAAAATCATCGTTTCACTTCATCCTGAGCCCGCGGCAGGGTCGATGGCAAGGACGTCGACCGAGGAGCCCGCCATGACCGAGACCACCCTCTACTATTCGCCCGGCGCCATCTCCCTGCCGGTGCACATGGTGCTTCGCGAGCTCGCGCTGCCCTTCGCGCTCCGAGCCGTGCCCACGGGGAGCGAGGCGCACCTCGCGGAGGCCTACCTGGCAACGAACCCCGTGGGCCGCGTGCCGGCCCTCGCGAGCGAGGGCCGCGTGCTCACCGAGACCCAGGCCATCCTCCGCCACCTCTCGGCCCGCGCGGGGGGCGCGCTCCTGCCTGCGGACCCCTGGGAGCGCGCCCGCGTGGACGAGCTCCTCGCCCGGGCGCTCACCATGGCGCAGCCCGCCTATCGCCTCGTCATGCGCCCGGACCGCTTCGTCGGGCCCGAGGCGAGCGAGGCGGTCCTCGAGGCCGTGCGCGCCTCGGCGCGGCGGGAGTTCCGGGTCAGCCTCGGGCACCTCGAGCGCGGCGTGGACCTCGAGGGGTGGGCCGTGGGCGAGGGGATCACGCTCGCCGATCCGGTGCTCGCGACCCTGACCTCCTGGGCACGCTTCGCGCGCATCGAGCTGACGGCCTGGCCGCGCCTTCGTCGCATCGGGCGGAGCTTCTTCGCGCGCCCTTCCGCGCGGGAGGCGCTTCGGGCCGAGGGGCTCGTCGACGCCGAGGGGCGACCGACGCCGCCGGCGCGGGTCTGAGCGCGATCAGAACGCGACGCCGATGGTGAGCCGGAGAGTGACGTCCAGGGTCACCTGCTCACGGCCGCCGGCTAGGGTCCGCCCGCGCGTGGCGCCGATGCCCGCGGAGGCACCGAAGCCGCTCGGCAGGGTCCAGGTCGTCCCGAGGAGGATGGAGCCGAGGAGCGTCGCGTACGCCGGATCGGCCTGGCCGACCTCTCGCCGGCCGACGACCGTCGTCGTCTCGACGCGCACCCAGAGGCCCCGAAAGGCCTCGCCCGCGACGTAGACGTCGACGCCGAGGCGCATGCCGAGCTCGTCGCCGGCGACGCCCGTTCCGCCGGGGCCCCCGAGGCGAGCGCCACCCGCGCCGGCGCCCATGGAGGCGACGAGGCGATCGTCGAGGCGCAGGGAGAGGTCGATGCCCACGAGCCGGGCGCCGAAGCTCGCGTCCACGCGGCCGCGCGGCGCCTGGGCTTCGGCCGTCGCGCTCGTCGCGAGGAGCGTGGAGGCGGCCATCCCCAGGAGCACCCATGTTCGTCCGCCCATCGCTACCCCCAACACGCGCCGCGCGGCGCCAAGCACGCCGGGCGAATCCCGGCGCTCCCCGAAATATTCCAGACGTTCGTGAGATCGTCCCGTTCGTCTACACGATCACGGACGCGCCATTGACGCGGCGCCGGTCGAGAGGCACTGAGAGCAGGTGCTGAAGCGCCTCGGCCTCGGGCTCATCCGGCTCTACTGGTGGACCCTCTCGCCGCTCCTCGGCGAGGTCTGTCGCTACGAGCCGTCCTGCTCGCGCTACACGGCGGCGTGCATCGAGCGCTTCGGCTTCTTCCGCGGGAGCTGGCTCGGGGCCAAGCGCATCTGCCGCTGCCATCCGCTGGCCGAGGGCGGCTACGACCCTCCGCCGGAGCTTCCGGACGCGGGCGCTCAGGCCGGGTAGGGCTCGCCCACGGCGGCGCGCGCTTCGCGCCAGGCCTCGAGGCGCGTGACGAAGGGCTCGACGAGCGCCCCGTCAAACTGCGTGCCGGCGCAGCGCCGGAGCTCGGCGACGGCGGCCTCGTGCGTGAGCGCCTTCCGGTAAGCGCGGTCGCTCGTCATCGCGTCGTAGCTGTCGGCGATGCAGATGATGCGCGCGAGCAGCGGGATCTCCGTGCCCGGCAGGCCCAGCGGGTACCCGTGCCCGTCCATGCGCTCGTGGTGGAGGTGCACGCCCGGCAGGAGCTCGCGCAGCGAGCGGATCGGCGCGAGGATCTCCCGGCCGTAGACCGGGTGCTTCTTGAACTCCTCGTACTCCTCGGCGGTCAGCTTGCCCGGCTTGTTGAGGTTGAGGTGGCAGCCGATCTTCCCGATGTCGTGCATGGCGGCCGAGCGGCGTACGTGCTCGACCTCCGCCGGCGGGAGCGCGATGGCCTCGGCCAGGAGCCCGGCGTAGGTCGCCACCCGATCCGAGTGCCCGGCCGTGTAGGGGTCGAGCTTGTCGATGGCCGTCGCGAGGGCCTCGAGCGTGCCCTCGATGCTGCCCTGGAGGTTGGCGTAGAGCCGGGCGTTCGCCACAGCGGCGGCGCCCCGGTCGGCGAGCACCGCGAGGAGCTTGCGGTTCCCCTCGTCGAAGGGCGACGGCCCCGTGCGGACCACGGCGAGGATGCCCACGCGCTCGCCGTGGTCGAGGAAGGGGAGGGCCAGGAGCGCCCGCACGCTCGGCCCCGCGAAGGGGGCGCAGGCGTCGTCCGCCAGCCGAAGCGCCCGGCCATCGCTCGTGACCGTGTCGAGGGCCACGGCGAGCGAGCCGCCGTCGAGGGCCTCGGCGGCCTTTCCACGCCAATGCGCGCGGTCGAAGTTCGCGCTCGCGTCGTCCCGGAGGAAGAGCGCGCAGCCGTCGGCGCCCGTGGCCTCGGCGGCGGCGTCGGCCACCGTCGTGAGCACCTCCTCGAGGCTCAGGCTGGTGGCGATCTTCTCCGTCGCCTCGAAGAGCGCGACGGCCTCGCGGAGGCGGACGTTCTCGGCCTCGAGGCGGCGCTCCTCGAGGGCGCGGCGGACCGTGAGGACGACCTCGTCGACCCGGAAGGGCTTCAGGATGTAGTCCGAGGCGCCGGCCTTCATCGCGTCGATGGCGGACTCGACGGTGCCGAAGCCCGTCATGATGACGGTCTTCGTGCCGAGCTGGCGCGCGCGCATCTTCTCGAGGAGCTCGAGGCCGCCGACGCCCGGCATCATCAGGTCGCTGAGGACGAGGTCGTAGGGATCCGCGTCGAGGTAGCGGAGCGCTTCGCCGCCGTCCGCGGCCGTGCGCACCGTGAAGTCCTCCATGGTCAGGAAGTCCGCGATCACCTCTCGGACGACGCGCTCGTCGTCGACCACCAGGATCCGCGGACGCGACTCGGCCAACACCCGGCGAAGGTAGCACTCTCGAACCCGGACGCCCGACCCCAGGAATCCCCGGCGCAGGCGCTCGTCGTCGATTCCGGTCGCGCCCTTCGCGGGCCCCGGGGATGATCGGCGCGTGCGCGAGCCTGCCGAGCGGCCCCCGGCGGCGCTTCCGGTCCTCCACGACGCGGAGGGGCTCGTCGCCGTCGACAAGCCCGCGGGGCTGCCCTCGACGGGGCGGACGCCCGACGACCCGGGATCGGTGCGCTTCCGGCTCGAGGCGCAGCTCGGCGCGCGGGTCTGGGCCGTGCACCAGCTCGATCGCGGCACGAGCGGCGTGAACCTCTTCGTGCGCAAGAAGGCGCTCGTGGCCTCCTGGCAGGCGCGCCTCGCGGCGGGCCGGAAGACCTACCTCGCCTTCGCGCACGGGGTGCCCGCGTGGGACCGTCGGGAGGTCGACCTGGCGCTCGACCGGGTCCGCGGGCGCCCGGCCCTGACCCCCTCGGGCAAGCCCGCGCGCACGCAGCTTCGGGTCCGGAGCCGCGGGCCGGCGCACGCCCTCGTCGAGGCCTGGCCCCGGACCGGGCGCACGCACCAGATCCGGCTTCATCTGGCGGCGCTCGGCCATCCGCTCGTGGGGGAGCGTCTTCATCGCGACCCGCCCTGCGCGCGCCACCCCGGTCCCGCGCTCCATTGCGCGCGCATCGCCGCGGCGGGGCGGCGCCTCGAGGCGCCCCTCGCGGAGGCCCTCGAGGCGCTGGGCCGGACGCTCGCGTTGCCGCTCCCCTGAGCCGTGGCTCTCGTCGGTGGGCGATGCCATGCTCGCGCCATGGACGCCGTCGCCGTGCTCCCGATCCCGCTGTCCAGCCTCGAGGCGCGGCTTCCGCGCGTGGGGGAGGCCGACGGCTTCGCCGTGCTGGCCCGCGAGGCGCGGCGCCTTCGGGCCCGCGCGCTCGACGATGGGACCCTGCTCCACGTCGGCGTGCCCTTCGCGGCTGACCCGCGCGTGCTCGGCGGGCGGCTCGTCGCGGACCTCGGGCCCCTCGCGGACGAGTGCCATGGGCGCCGCGTCTACGTCTTCCCGGACGTCGTCGAGCCGACGAAGACCACCGTGCTCGGCATCGCGCAGGAGCTCGGGGAGGGCGGCGAGTGGATCGCGCTCCCGGAAGCGCAGGCGACGCCGGACCCCGTGGCCCAGGCCTTCGCCGGCGGCATGCCGGACCTCGGGGCGCTCGACCCCTCCGTGCTCGAGCGCGCCCAGGCCATGATGGGGGGGCTCCCGGGGGCGCCGGCCGGTCTCGACGTCGGCGCTCTCCAGGGCGCGATGCAGGCCGTGCTCCAGAACCCCGACGCCATGGCGATGATGCAGCAGATGGCCGGGCAGCTCTTCGGGGGGGGTGCGCCCGGCGAGGGCACGGACCCGGCGGCCTTCGACCCCGCCTCGCTCCTCGAGAAGGCGCAGGGGCTCGCCGCCAAGATGAGCGAGGAGAGCCCGGATCTCGTCGACGCGATCCGGCGGGGCATGGAGGGCGCCGGCGAGGGCAAGGACCCGGACGAGGGCTGATGCCGAAGCCGAAGCCCCGCCGGCGCTCGCATCTCCAGCCGCTCGGTCAGCTGGTGCGGCGCGTCCATCCGCAGCCGGACCAGGTCGACGACGCGCGCCTCTTCGCCTGGTGGGTCCGTGCGCTCCCGCCGCGCGTGGTCGAGCGGGCGCGGCCGGTCCGCCTTCGCCACGGCACGCTGCACGTCCATTGCGCGAGCAGCGCCTGGGCGCAGGAGCTGAGCTTCATGGCGGACACGCTGCTGGCGCGCGTGCAGGTCTTCGCGCCCGACCTCCGCATCCGTGACCTGCGCTTCCGCGTCGGGCCGCTGCCGGCGATCCCCCGGGACACGCGCTTTCTCCCGCCGCCGCCGCCGCGTCGGCCAGCGACGGAGCTTCCGGAGGACGTGGGCCGGGCCCTCGCCCGCATCCACGACGACGAGCTTCGCCAGGCCGTCGCGCGCGCCGCGTCCTACTCGCTCGGACGCTGACGCCCGCTCAGCCCTTCGGCGCTTCGTCGACGGCGCGGATGATCCGCGCGAGGAGCGCCACGCCCTCCTCGCCCTCGAGCCGGTCCCGCACGTCCGTGGGCACGGGGATGGTGATCGGCACCAGGCGCCGGGTCACGAGCAGGTCGAAGGGCACGCGGAGCGCCTCCGCGAGGCCGCGCACCTGGTCCACGCCGGGGTCCGCGACCTCGGCGTTCTCGAGGCGCGCAATGGTGCGCCGGGACACGCCGACGCGCTGCGCCAGCTCGAGCTGACCGAGGCGTCCGCGGAGCTCTCGAAGGACGCGAAGGTTGGTCGCGAGGGTCTTCGTCAGGTTCATCGCCATGTGCCAACAGCTGCCTAGGTAAGTGGCATCATCCGCCGGAAGCGTCAACGGATACGGTGGAGAAAGGACGACGTTACGTCGTCGGGCTCAGCCCTGGTCGAGAAGCGAGGGCTGGAAGCGCTCGGGGGCCGCGAAGCCGAGCAGGTCGAGCACCGTGGACGCGACGTTGGCGAGGCCCGGCGCCTCGATCCCGCGGAGCGTCAGTCGGTGCCCCGGCGCCCAGAGATGGCAGGGCACGGCGTTCAGGCTGTGCGAGGTCCGGGCCTTCGGCGTGCCGTCGGCGCGCCGGAGCACGGCGCCGGTCTTCTTGTCGCGCTCGTACATGGCGTCCGCGTTGCCATGGTCCGCCGTGACGATGACCGCGCCGCCGGCCTTCTCGATGGCCGGGAGCAGGCGCGCGAGCTGAAGGTCCACGGCCTCGACGGCGAGGATCGTGGCGTCCCGCTGGCCCGTGTGGCCGACCATATCGCCGTTCGCGAAGTTGATGCGGAGGTGCCGGTAGCGTCCGCTGGCGATGGCCTCGAGCGTTGCGTCGGTGATCTCCGCGGCCTTCATCCAGGGGCGCTGCTCGAAGGGGACGAGGTCGCTGGGGATCTCCCGATAGGTCTCGAGCGAGCGGTCGAAGGGCTCGGTCCGGTTCCCGTTCCAGAAGTAGGTGACGTGCCCGAACTTCTGCGTCTCCGAGCAGGCGAACTGGGAGACGCCGTTCGCCGCCAGGAACTCGCCGAGCGTGCCGGCGATGTGCGGCGGCGTGACGAGGAAGCGCTCCGGGAGCTGAAGGTCCCCGTCGTATTGCATCATGCCGGCGTAGAGGACGTCGGGCCGCGGACCGCGCGCGAAGGCGTCGAAAGGGTCCTCGGTGAAGGCCCGGGTGATCTCGAGGGCCCGGTCGCCGCGGAAGTTGAAGAAGACGACCGCGGCGCCGTCGCGAATCGGCCCCACCGGCGCGCCGCCTTCGGTGATCACGAAGTCCGGGAGGAACTGGTCCGTCAGCGACGGGTCTTCCTCGCGGAGCGCCTCGATGGCGGCGCGGAGGCTCGGGTAGGCGCGCTCGGACTCGCCGAGGACGTGGGCCTTCCAGCCGCGCTCGACCATGCTCCAATCCGCCTCGTAGCGGTCCATGGTCGTGGTCATGCGGCCACCGCCGCTGGCGACCCGGTAGTCGCGGCCGGCGTCGCGGAAGGCCTTCAGCCGCGACTCCAGCGCATCGACGTACTCGAGCGCGCTCTTTTCCCCCACGTCCCGGCCGTCGAGCAGGGCGTGCACGCGCACCGTCGCCACGTCCTCGGCGTGGCAGCGCTCGAGCATCGCGAAGAGATGGCTCTGGTGGCTGTGGACGTTTCCATCCGAGAGGAGCCCGATGAAGTGCAGCGGCTCGCCGCTGGACCGGACGCGCGCCGTCGTCTCCTGCCAGACCTGGCCCTGGAAGAACTCGCCGCTCTCGATGGCGAGCTGCACGCGCTTGGCGCCCTGGTCGTGCACCTGGCCCGCGCCGAGGGCGTTGTGGCCGACCTCGCTGTTGCCCATGTCGCCGTCGCTCGGGAGGCCGACGGCCGTGCCGTGGGCCTTGAGGCGGGTCGTGGGAGCCCGGGCCGCGAGGCGGTCGAGGGTCGGCGTTCGGGCCAGGGCGACGGCGTCGTCCTCTTCCCCCGAGCCGATTCCGACCCCATCCATCACGACGACGAGGACGGGGCCTTCGACCCCGGTTCCCGTGGGCTTCAGCGCTTCCATGCGCGGACCCTAGCGCCGCCGGTCGCGGTGCCAAAACTACGAAAAGCCGGGGTCCGCGCGGTGAAACGCGTCCCAGGCTCCCCGAGTGATCGCCGCCGTGACCCAAGTCACCCGCGACTCTCGACGGCTCGCCGGTTTCCTGGCCGCACCCCTGCGCCGGGCGTCCAAGGTGCGGGGCCTAGGTAACGAGGAGAAGGCATCGATGAGCGACGGAAACACGAGGACCGGCATCGCTTCCCTGGCGATTCAGCTCCCGTCTCGGGTCCTGGACGTACGGGACCTCGCGACGCTCCGGGGCATCGACCCGAACAAGTTCACGAAGGGTCTCGGTTGTGGCGAGATCGCGCTCTGCGCGGACGGTGAGGACGTCGTCTCCCTCGCGGCGGGCGCGGCCAAGCGGGCCATCGCGCGCTGGGGCGGAAACGTGCAGGACATCGGCCTCCTGGTCGTGGGCAGCGAGACCGCCCAGGACATGAGCCGCCCCCTGAGCTCCTTCGTGGCCGACGCCATCGGCCTCGAGGGAGCGTTCCGGAGCTACGAGACCAAGCACGCCTGCTACGGCGGGACCGTCGCCCTTCGCCAGGCCCTCGAGTGGCGGGCGAGCGGCGCGGCGCGCGGCAAGGCCGCCCTCGTCATCGCGGCGGACGTGGCCCTCTACGCCCCGAAGGACCCGGGCGAGCCGACGCAGGGCGCCGGCGCCGTGGCCTTCGTGGTCGCGGAGCCGAAGGTCGCCGAGGTGGACCTCGCCAGCTACGCCTGGTCCGAGCCGGTCTTCGACTTCTGGCGCCCCGTGGGCGAGAGCTTCCCGCGCGTCGACGGCCCCCTCAGCCTCGACTGCTACAACCGCGGCGCGCTCAAGTGCTTCCAGCAGCTCGCCGACGAGCGCTTCGGCGGTGACCTCAAGGCCACCTTCGAGCACTTCGAGGCCTCCTGCTTCCACGTCCCCTTCCCGAAGATGGTGAAGAAGGCCGTGAAGCACATCGGCGAGAGCGCCGGCTGGGACGACGCCACGACGGCCGGCATCTACGAGTCGAAGGTCGACCCGACGATGCGCTGGAACCGCCAGGTCGGGAACAGCTACACGGCGGCGCTCTGGATGAGCGTGGCCAGCGTGCTCGCTGGCTCGGACGAGGGCACGGAGTTCGCGGCCTTCAGCTATGGCTCGGGCTTCGGCACCGAGCTCCTCACGCTCAAGGCCGGCCCGGCCGCGAAGGACGCAGCCTGGACCTCGGACTTCGAGGCCGACGTCGCCGGTCGCGAGCGCATCGACGCGGACACCTACGAGGCCTGGCGTACGGCCCGCCCCGTCGCCGCCGAGTGAGCGAGCCGCCGCTCCCCGCGGCAGGATCGAGAAGGCCCGCCCCGGGAGACCGGAGCGGGCCTTTCTCATGCGCGGCGCGCGCTCACCAGCTGACGTTCATGCCGAAGGTGAAGAGGGCGCCGCCGCTCGTGTCCGTGGTCTCGATGCCGGTCTCCGTGACCCGGACGAACTCCGGCTCGGGCTCGTCGTCGATGCGCGTCCGGACGAAGCCGCGCACGTCGGCGTTGAGGGCGAAGTGGGGGGTGAGGCGCCACTCGATGCCGAGCCCCACCTGGCCGCCGACGTAGGCGTACTCGATCTCGTCTCCGAAGCCGTCGATGAGGTCGCCCTCGCGGTCGACGCGGGCGCGGGAGAACCCGATGCCGGCGAGGACGTAGGGCTGCCAGCGGCCGCGCGCGTTGAGGAAGACGAGCGCGTCGACGGTGAGCGGCGTCTCGATGCGGCTGCTGCCCTGCTCGTCTTCGCCGCCGAACACGCCGGCGCCGAACTCGAGGGCGAAGTGCGGCACGGGCCGGAAGCGGTAGGCGGCCAGCATGCCGCCGAGGCTTCCGTTCTCTCCGGTGGCGACGCCCGCGAGGCGGAGCGAGAGGCCGTGCCGGTTGTGCGGGAGGGCGCGCCGGGGGCGGAGCGTGTAGGTCGTCGTCGTCACCGCCGGCTGCTGCTCGACCACGATCACCGTCTGCGTGGGCGGGGGCGGCT
>JBCDGX010000033.1:0-16600 GCA_038750805.1 Myxococcota bacterium | reverse complement strand
TCCTCGTCGCGCTGCTCGCCCTCGCTTGTTCGGCGACGACCGTCGTTGCCCCAGGCGGCGAACGCGACGCCGGGAACGCGGACGCGGCGCCCGGCCCGGACGCCGGAACGGACATCGACGCGGGGCTCCCCGCCATCGGCGAGGCGCGTCCGGGGCGTCGCCTATCGCCGGTCCGCTGGGTACCCGTGGATGGCACGCCCCTTCGCGAGCGCTTCGTGTTTCGCGGCGAGGCGCGCTCGGTCTTCCGCGACACGGGGCTCGCGAGCCGTCGGTGTGTGCTCTCGAGCTCGCTCAGCGGTGGCGCCCCGCGCTGTTTCCCGCGGCCCTCGACCAGCCTGGGCGCCTACGGCGATGCCGAGTGCAGCGAGCCCGTGGGGCCGGAGACGGCCTGCCTCGACACGCTCGCATGGGGTCCGAGTGGCCTCTGGCGGCGAAGCGACCTGGTGCGCCTGGACGGCATCTTCACCCGCACCGGAGCCTTCGGCGGCTGCGAGGGCCCTCGCGACCCCACCGAGCTCGGCTTTCCCGCGTCGGGTGATGCGTTTCGCTATGACGCCCTTTCGGAGGCGGAGCTCGTCGCGCTCACGGAGGAGCGCCGCGCCGGCTCGGGGAGCGGAGCCACGGAGGTCATCCGTCGGTACCGCGACGGGACCGTCGAGCGCTTCCTCGAGCCCCGAGCGGCCTGCCGCATCTGGCGCACGGCCGACGGGCATCGCTGCGTCGCGCCCACCGATCTCCGAACCGTCTCGGCGAACGGGTTCGCCGATGAGGCGTGCACCGTACGCACGGTCACGGCGACCGCCGTCGGCAGTGTCGTGGGCCTCGTCGACGACGCGGGCGTGCTCGGGCTGCTTCGGGTGGTCGAGCGCGCCAATCGACGCCGCTTCACCCGTCTCCCGGATGGCGAGTGCGTGACCGACGGAGTGACCCGCGTCTTCGGCGTGACGGAGCCCGTCGACCTGAGCTCCCACCCGCGTCTCACGCTGTCGGCGCTGGGGGCCGGGCGACTCCAGCCGCTCCGGTGGCTCGACGATGAGGGTCGGCCGTGGATCGTCGAGCGCGCCGATGCGTTCTTGAGCATGCAGCGTCGCGCCGACGGCGCCTTCGAGCTTCGGGAAACCCAGGACGTTCGTTTTCGCGACACCGCGCTCGATCTCGAGTGCGTTCCATGGGCCACGTCCGCCGGCCTCCGATGCCTGCCCGCGCGGCGAGCGCGCGAGGAGACCCTCGCGCTCTTCGGCGATGCCGCGTGCACGGAGCCGGTCACGCTCTTCCAGCGTGATGGCTCGGGGGCGGTTCCCACCTTTGCCCTCGAGCTGGAGCTCGAAGGGCTCGAGGCCTGCGGTCCGCCCCCGGCCGTGACCGTCCGGCCGGTCATCGGCCCGTCCCTCGGGTCCGTATCGACCTACGCGCGCGTCGACGGCGTCTGCGTCTCCGCGCTGCGCGCGAGCGGTCGCTTCGAAGCCTTCCCCGTGGGTGCCCCGGTGCCCCTCGAGCGCTTCGCCGCCTTCCGGGCCGACGGTTGAACCTGCCTGGCGCGCCGCTTCCCGAGACCGAAATCGTCGACGGCCCGTGCGTTGGCACCTAGAACGATCGCCATGCGCCTTGCTGCTCTCGCCCTCATTTGCGTGGGATGTGGAACGCGTGTGGTCGTTCCGGGCGACGGAGACCTCGGGCTCCGCGACGCGGGACCGGCCGACGAAGGGACGACGGACGCCGACGCGGGGCTTCCCGAGCTCGGTGAGGTTCGGCCCGGGACCCGGCTTCGGCCTCTTCGATGGATCCCCGAAGACGGGACGCCTGCCGGCGAGAGCCTGATCGCGGTCATGTCCGAAGGCGGGACGATTCCCGCGGAGATGATCACCGCGCGCATCCTCCGCGACACGGCGCTCGAGGGACGGCGCTGCTCGGGGGGCCTTCCCAGCCGTTCCCCCGACTGCTTTCCCTTGGCACCGCGCAGCGTCTTCGCGTTCACCGACCCGGAGTGCGCTCAGCCCATCGCCCCGGAGACGGGATGCGACGACATCTTCGCCACGGGCGGTGGGGGCGTTTGGCGTCGCGGAGACCCCGTGCCTGTCGCGGACGCGCTCTACACCACGGACGCTCGTGGCGAGACCTGCGTTGGCCCGCGCGATCCGGAGGAGCTCCGCCTTCCGCCGGAGGGGATCCGCTACGAGCCGCTCGGCCCCGGCGCTCTCGTCCGCTTGACCGAAGAGCGCCGGGAGCCCGCCGGCGGCGGCGCCATCGAGGTGCTCCGGACCTACGGCGACGGGACCATCGAGCGCCATCTCGAGCCCGCCGAGCCCTGCCGCGTCTGGCGCACCACCGAGGGCTCGCGCTGCCTCCCCATCGACCTTCCCATCGTCCCGCAGCTCGGCTTCGCGGAAGGCAGCTGCACGGTGCCCGCCATCGCGCGCCCTGGCGACCCGGCCTTCCCCGTCGGCACGCTCGCGGGCTCGCCCGACGACGCCGGGACGCTTCGCCTCTTCCGCGCCGTCGAGCGCGCTCGCCGGCCCCGGTACCGGCGGACGCCGGAGGGCGCCTGCGTCACGGACGGTGCCAACGCTATCTACGCCGTCGCCGAGGCCGCGGATGCGAGCGAGTT
This sequence comes from Myxococcota bacterium, assembly GCA_038750805.1. Classification (GTDB taxonomy): domain Bacteria; phylum Myxococcota_A; class Polyangia; order Polyangiales; family Houyiibacteriaceae; genus CALCTH01. Next base: position 13,995 of record JBCDGX010000033.1, on the reverse strand, counting down.
TCCGAGCCTCACCGAGACCGCCGTGGGGACCGGCCGTCTTCGTCCCCTTCGCTTCCTGGACGGCGAGGGCCGCCCCTGGACCGTCTTGCGCGCGGACGTCATCCGTACGATGCAGCCTCGAACCAGTGGCCTCTTCGTTCTGACCGACGTTGCGGAGCTCCGCTTCGAGGACACGGAGCTCGGCATCGCGTGCGTTCCCTGGGCGACCTCGGCGGGGACTCGCTGCCTGCCGGTCTGGAGCTTCGAGGGCGTGCTCGTCGTCTACCGCGACGAGGGCTGCAGCGACCCGGTAGCCGTCGACTTCGACGATCGGCCCGGCGCACCGCCGCCCCTGGTCCTCGAGGTGGTGCTCGATGGGTTCCAATACTGCCCTGCGCCGCCCATGGTGACGGTGCGCCCCGTGCTCGAGCCCATCGCCGAAGCGCCCGAGCTCTTCATCCTGGGCGCCGAGGGCTGCGTTCCGATGTTCACGCGAGCGCGACCCTCGTTTCAGGCCTACGAGGCCGGGGACCCCATCCCCCTCGAACGCTTCGCGGCGTTTCGGCCCGACGTCGAAGGCTGAGCCGCGCACGAACGCCGCATCGGCGACGCCTCCGGCACGCTTCCGCCCCTGCCGCGTCTGGAACCCGTGACCCTCACGATCTTCCACGAAGCGCCCACCCTCGACGTGCTCCTCGAGCCGCATCGCGCGACCATCGGCGCGGACTTCGCCGGCTACCGCAACCACTGCCTTCGCGTGCTGAGCTACGCGCTCCACTTCGCTGACGAACCGAGCGACGCGGACCGGCAGGCCCTCGAGGTGGCCCTCGCCTTCCACGACATCGCGCTCTGGACCGACCGGGCGCTCGCCTACCTCGAGCCCTCCGAGGCCCTCGCCACGCGCGAGAACGAGGCCCGAGGGCTCGGCGTCGACCCGCAGCTCCTCCGGGACCTCATCCACTGGCATCACAAGGCCACGCCCTTCCGCGGCCCCCGCGCCGACCTCGTCAACGCGCTTCGGAAGGGCGATTGGGTGGACGCGACGAAGGGCACGTTCCGCAAGGGCCTTCGCCGGAAGGACATCCGCGCGGTGGAGGCGGCGCTCCCCAACGAGGGCTTCCACGACGCGCTCCAGCGCCTGGCCGGCGACAACAACGAGGGGAAGACCCTGGGCGGCCTCTGGAAGGTCACGGCGGGCATCCTGAAGTGGTGAGCGCCGCTCGCGGGCTTCGGGATTCGGTCTCTCGAATGTGCACTCGAATTGCTCATGCAATTGAGTTGCAAGTGGGTCGGAGGCCGACTAGCTCGGATGGTGACCGGCACGCACGGCGGGCTGGGCACGGAGCTCCCCATGAACACGCCGCACCTCCGCGCAGGGTCGCTGGCCGTCCTCGGACTCGCCGCCGCCGCGCTCTGCTTTCCCCGCGCGGCCGAGGCGCATCAGTTCAGCGTGAGCCACTTCCGAGCCGAGGTTCGGGGCCACGAGCTGGACGTCTCCATCGACCTCGACGCGCTCACGGCGGCTGCGTTGCTTCCGCTCGACGCCGACGGAGACCTGACCCTGGACCTCGGCGAGGTCCGCGCCGGGCGCGCGCAGCTGATCGAGTACCTCGACACGAAGCTCGAGTTCGCGAGCCGAGAGGGCGAGGCAGGGATGTGGCGGGCCTGCCGGCCGGGCCCCGTCGCCCAACCCATCGAGGTCGTCGCGATGCGCATCCAGTTCCGGCGTCGCTACGACTGCCGCGACCCGGTGCGTTCCCTTCGCATCCGCAACGGCACGTTCATGGAGGACGTCGGTGGCCACATCTTCGCGGCCGACGTCGTCATCGGCGAGCGAAGCGAGCACCTGACCTTTCTGCCGCACCACCAGAACTTCCAGCTAGGCTCGGTCCTGAATCCGCTCGAGGTGCCGCCCGACGTGGCGTCCGGCGACCCGGGTCAGGCGCAGGACCCGCCCCGGTCGCCGGGTGGCGTCTTCCGCGACTACGTCTGGCAGGGGATGCTCCACATCTGGGGCGGCATCGACCACGTCCTCTTCGTGCTCTGCCTCCTGCTCGTGGTGCGCCGCTGGCGGGATCTGGCCGTGCTGGTGACGTCCTTCACCGTCGCCCACAGCATCACGCTGATCCTCGGCGCGCTCGACATCGTGCCCCTCGAGCAATGGCTGGGCGCCGCCGTGGTCGAGAGCAGCATCGCCCTCTCCATCCTCTACGTCGCCCTGGAGAACCTCCATCTGACGCGCGCGAAGGCGCAAGGAGCATGGGTAGCGCAGCCACGGAGCCGCCTGTTGCTCACCTTCCTTTTCGGGCTCATCCACGGCTTCGGGTTCAGCAGCGTGCTGCGCGAGCTCGGCCTGCCCCCGGACGACCTCACGACGGCCCTGCTCGCCTTCAACCTCGGGGTCGAGCTCGGACAGCTCGCCATCGTGCTGCCGGCTTTCCCGATCGTGCTTGCGCTGGCACGGCGCCCCGACCTCCTCCGCGACGTGGTGCGTATCGGGAGCGGCTACATCGCCGGCATCGCCCTGCTCTGGTTCGTCGAGCGAGCCCTGGGCCTGAGCTTCATGCCCTTCTGAGTGCCCGGGAGCCGCCCAGCGGCAAGGCGCCGGGCGCCCTCACTCCCGATGGCCGTCGTACCAGGCCGCCCATTGCGTGAGCATGTGTTCGACGTGGGCTGGCTCGCGGAAGCCGTGCGGCTCGCGCGGGTAGGCCCAGAAGTCCACCTCGCACCCGGCGTCGCGCAGCGCGCGGTAGAGGAGCTGCCAGTTCACGAACGACACGCGGTCGTCGGCCTCGCCGTGAATCACGAGCGTCGGCTGCTGCGCGTTCTGGAGGAAGCGCGCGGGGTTGCTCCGCGCGTAGCTCTCGGGCTCACGCCAGGGGCGGCCAAGGTACTCCCAGTCGGCCACGATGCCGTGGTTGATGTCGCTCGTGACGTAGCCGAGGACGTTGTCGTTCACGCCCGCCCCCACGACGAACGCGCGGTAGCGCGTCCCCGTATGGCCGAGCGTCCACGCGCTGAGGTAGCCGCCCCAGGACCACCCGCCGTAGTAGAGCTGCTCGGCGTCGGCGATGCCTGCCTCGATGAGGTGGTCCACGCCGGGCTCGATGTCCTCGAGCTCGATGTCGCCGAGGCGGCCGCGATTCGCCGCGTAGAACGCGCGCCCGTAGCCAAAGCCGCCGCGGTAGTTCGGTCGGAGCACGGAGTAGCCGCGGGCCGCGAAGAAGTGCCCCCAGCTGCTGAAGCGCTCCTGCGTCACCGAGTCCGGACCGCCATGGGGCAGGACCATGAGCGGCCCCGGGCCGTCCGCGTGATGCGGGCTCCGGTAGAGCACGCCCTCGATGGGCTCCCCGCCGACGTTGTCCCAGCTGACCACGGAGACCTCCGCGAGGGACCACTCGTCCACCTGCGGGTTGATGGCGTGCAGGGTCTCGACGCGGCCGCGCCGGAGGTCGAGGAAGCCTGGCGCCGAAGCGCGCGTCGCCGTGGAGGCGATGACCGCCACGCGGCCGAAGCGATCGTCGGTGGTGCCGAGCGCCAGCACCTCGTCGCCATGCGCGAGCACCGAAGGCGCGCCGGAGAGACGGAAGCGGAGCAGCTCCGTGCGGGTCTTCGCCTGCGTCGAGACGAGCAGCGCCGCGTCGCCGGTCCACACGAAGCCGTCGAGGCTGAGGTCCATGCCCTCGGTGAGCTCGCGCGTCTGCCCCGTCGCGAGCGTGAAGAGACGGAGCTGGTTGTGGAGGCTGAGTGTCTCGTGGGCGCGTTCGTACGCGAGGTGCTTCCCGTCCGGTGACCAGGCCATGTGCTGGATAGAGCCGGGCTCGGTCTCCACCTCGTGCTGCGTCGAGCCATCGCTGGCCGAGACGATGCGCAGGCGATGCTGCATCCAGGCCTCGTAGGGGTTCGAGCTCTCCGCCGTGAGGAGCGCGAAGGACGCACCGTCCGGCGACCAGGCGAGCTGCACGACGTGATCGTCCCCTTGATGGACGTGCACCGGCTCGCCGCCTTCGAGGGTCAACACCATCGGCTGGGACGAGCGCCACTCCTGGTCCCAGCGGTAGGCGCCGCCGCGCCGGAAGCGTGCCTCCTTCGCTTCATCGGTCTCCGGCACCTTGGCGAGGAAGGCGAGGCGCGTGCCGTCCGGTGACCAGGCGAAGCTCCCGGGAGTGTGCTCGCCCGTATCGAGCACCCGAGGCTCGCCGCCGCCCAGGGGCAACACGTGCAGCCGCCGCTTGCCCTTCGTCGAGCGAAGGAAGGCGAGGTGTCGCCCGTCGGGCGAGAAGCGCGGCGAGGACGCGCTCGCGTCGCCGACGGTGAGCTGCCGCGGGGCCCCCTCGCGGGGGTCGGTCGGCGCGAGCCAGAGCTGGCTCGACACCGTCCAGCCCCCCTTGGGATCGTCGTCGCTGGGCTTCGCGTCGGGATCGAAGGACGGTGCGCGCACGATGTAGGCGATGGCCTTCCCATCTGGGGCCATGCGCACCTGGCTGACCCGCCGCATCGCTGCGACGTCCCGCGGCAACGGCCGCGTGTCGGTCCGAAGGGCGGGGACCTCGGCCACAGCCAGCTCCGGCCACGGCTGCGCCTCGGGGGCGCCGGAAGCCACGCCGGAGCGGCCGGGACGGTTGCACGCGACGAGGGCGAGGAGGAGGAGCAGGCGCCACATGCGACCTCTCTACCCGGGCGCGTCTGCCTTCGGCAATCGGAGCGACGGGTGCACGTCGCGTCCCAGCGCCCGAGTCCCAGGGCGGCGCCATCACCTCCGGCGAGCGGCGCGCTCAGGAGCAGTCGAGCTGCGACTGGACCACCACGAGCCCTTCGCGGCAGTCGTCCGCCGCAGCCAAGAGGCAGACCAGCCCCTCGGGGCCGACGCTCGCGCCGTTCACGATGGCGCCGGCCTTCTCGCAGCAGCGGATCAGCGCCTCGCAGCCTTCGCCTCGAGGCGGCCACACGTTTTGGCCCTCGCGCGTCATGGTCATGCCCATCGTCGGCGGCGGGGCGTCCGTGCAGCCCTCGATCTTCGCCTCGGTCCAGCGGCCGAGGTCCGCCGCCATGCCCAGGAGCTCGTCGAGGGCCCCGATGGCCGCGCCCTGGCCGCGCTGGTCGACGATGACGCGGTACATGCGGAGCACGCCGGCCATGGCCTGCGTGTAGGCGGCCGCGCGATCCTCGGGCGCGTTCGAGCTCATCATGATCGCCGCCGTCAGGCTCGCGTAGAGCTGGCGCGTCAGGAGCTCCGCGTAGGGCGAGGGGAGCGTCGAGACGAACTCGAAGGGCCCGTCGCAGACGGTCACCTCGACGTCCGGGCTCTCATCGACGTAGGCCGGCGCCTCGCTCCTCAGCTGTCCGGCCCGCTCGTCGAAGGGGAGGGTCTCGAGGCTCAAGAAGAGATCCGCCACGCGGGCCCGCGTGCGCTGCGCGACCACCTCCGGGTCCTCGTTCGACTCCGGGCAGAAGTAGGCGTCCACGTAGATGCGCACCGGCGGGTTGCAGGGGACCTCGTACTCGTCGACGACGTTGCCGTGCGGGCCTCGGCCGACGTTCCGCAGCCGCGCCTGCGCGCCGGCCTCCGGGGACCCGCCGAGCGGCCGCGAGCCATCGGGGCACACGTAGTTGCCGACGAAGGGATAGTCCGTGCGCATCGGCCCCCCGTTGTCGTGGCAGAGCCGGTAGGGGTCGGCCGGCGTGCCCGTCCCCGCCACCTGAGTGGCGTCTGGCGTCGTCGTGCCGGTGGCGCAGGCGGTGACGAGGAGCGGGAGCGCGAGGAGCGAGCGAGGAGGCATGAACGAAACCAAAGCCCGCGCAGACTAACTCTTCGATCCACCCTCGTCGCCTCCGGCGGTCTCTCCCGGACGCGCGGACGCATCGCCGGGCGGCGTGTGTCAGCCCCTCGGGCCCCACTGGCGCCGCGGACCACGCGATCCGTCTAGACTCGCCGCATGAACGCCTCGTCCTTTCGAGCACGCGCATGCCCGGCCCTTCTCGCCTGCGTGCTGGGCGTCGCGTGCACGTCGAGCTCGGACTCCCGGGACCTCGGCGCGCCGGACCCCGACGCGGGCGCCGGCGACGGCGGCCTGAGCGACGCGGGCAGCGACGACGCTGGCGATGCGGGAGGCGACCCCGACGGAGGCATGGACGCCGGCCTCGACGGCGGGGTGGACGCGGGGATGCCCGAGGACGCCGGCCTGGACGCGGGCGTCGCGCCCCTCGCGCTCGTCTGCGGGACGACCGTGCCCGTCGAGGCGGACGACGACGAGGGCTACGGTTTCCCCATCCTCAGCGTGCTCGCCGACGGGCGCGCGGCGGCCACCTACCGGCGCGTTTCCGGCACGCCGCGCTGGGTGGGTGCGTCCCGCTTCGACCCGGCCAGCGGCATCTGGACGGAGCTTCCCGGCCCTCCCCTCGGCGCCGTGAGCCGGACGGCCGTGGTCCGGCACGGCGACGACGTCGGCTCCCTCTGGTACGAGCCGAGCGGGAGCTACTCCTACCGGCTCTTCGAGGACGCCTCCGGCGCCTGGGGCGCGGTCACGTCCTTCACGGCGCGCCTCCTCACCGAGCCCATCGCAGCCACGGGCCGGGGCGGTGAACTCATCGCTGTCACCACGGACGCGTCCATCACCGCCGAGCTCACGGCGCGTCGCTGGGTCCCGGGCACCGCGGACCTCACGGGCCCTGCGTTGCTCGACGACGAGCGGCTCCGCCCCGCCAACCCGACCGTCGCCGTCGACCCGAGCGGGCAGGCGCTCGTCATCTGGCAGCGCGACTTCGGTACCGGCTGGGACGTCGCCCTTCAGCGCTTCGACGGTTCGACCTGGCTCGTGGAGGGCATCGGGCCCGAGCCGGTGATCGTCGCCGAGCCGAACGCTCTGGTCGGCGGGCAGGAGCTCGCCGTCGCGATCGGCGACGACGGCGAGACCGGCCTCGTCGCCCATCGGGTCGGCTCCGGCGCCCTGGTGATCGCGACGCGCAGCGTCGACCTGGTTCCGGCCCGGCCGACCCTCGGTGACGTCGAGACGATCACGCCGACGGGCTCGGCGAACGGTCCCATCCGGACGGCCCTCACGCCGGCGGGCGACGCCATCGTGGTCTGGAACGAGCTCGTGGGCGCGGCCTTCGACCCCCAGCTCCGCTGGGTGATCCGCCGCGGGGGCGTGTGGAGCGCGGAGGCCGAGGACGACGAGGCGCTCTCCCTGCGCGCTTGGGAGGTGGTCGCCACGGCGGACGGCTTCGTCTTCGCCGCCGCCACGGGCGACCGGATGGTGCTTCGTCGCGTCCGCGCCGACGGCGAGCTCGGCCCCTGGGTGGACGTGGGCGTCGACGCGAACGGCGCCGCGAGCCCCATGCTCGCCGCCGAGGCCGACGGCACCGTGCACGTCGTCTGGAGCCAGCTCGACGAAGGCGCCGCACGCAGCTCCATCTTCCACGCCCGCTGCGACTGAGTTGCCGAGCTCCAGGTCGAGGCCGCCACGGCGTGCCGGCCTTACCCGCCGCCGGCTCCTTCTGTCGCCGCGGCCACCTGGGCTCGCTCGCGCTCTCGGGTGGCCTCGACTCCGTCGAAACGGGGCCGTCGCGAGGCCGCGAACCGCTACTGGACCTGGAACACGAAGGGGTAGTTGACGATCACGTAGCCTCCATCCGTCGGCTCCGGAAAACGAAAGCCGCCGAACACGTCCAGGATGCACGCGCCCACGACGGCAGAGAGCGTGTTCTCGGTGACGACGCGGTCCGTCACCGCGCCGTCGGGGGCGATGAGGAAACGGAGGAGCACGCGTCCCGAGAGATCGGGATGCGCGTTGAGCTCCCGCTCGTAGCAGCGCTGGACAGCGCCGATGCCGCCGCGAATCACGTCCTGGATGGCGCGCCGCGAGAGCGAGCCCGCCCGATAGGGCGATCCGCCGAGCGTCAGATGAAGCGCGCGTTCCCCGCCGGGCTGCGCCTCGATCGCGTCGAGAGCCTGCCGGGCGCACGCCTCGGCCGGGTTCGTCTCATCGACGACCACGGCACGGCTCCGGCCGCTCGCGTCGACCACCATCACCGCGTCGAAGGGTGACGTGACGCCCTCGACGCAGGCGTCGAGCGCACCCGCATGCGGCCCGACGAGCGCGTGCGCGTCGGCGATGCTCATCGCCTCGAGACCGCGCAGGAACACCCGAGGAAGCGATTCGGCGGGCTGCTCGACCGGGAGCGCGGCGAAGAGAATGGGGACCGGCTCGAAAGGGCGCAGCCCGGCCAGTCCTTCCGACCGGGCGACGTCGACCAGCGTCGGGGTGGGCGTGGCGGGCGCGCATGCAAGCGCCGCCGCGGTCATCGAGCCGGCGACCAGCCAGGTCCAGGCGCGAGCACCGGCGTTCGGGGAACGAGTCACGGACCGAGAGTGCGCGGAAACGACCGCGAGCACCACGTTGGCGGCCTCCCTTCGCCGCTCGAGCTCGGGGCCACGGCGACGAGGCCTCCGAAGGTGTGGCCTACTCGCCCTCCGAGTCCCGCAGCAGCGCCCGCGCGCCACCTTCTGCGAGGAGCCGCGCCATGTCGTCGGCTTCGTCGAGGCCCGAGGCACGCACCCGCTCGGCGAGCTGGCGAACGCGCCGGTCGGCCTCCGCGTAGCGTAGTGCCCGCGCGCCGAGGGCCTCGCCGGGCACGCCGCCGAGGTAGTCCGGCCCCTCGCGGTAGCCGATCATCGTGGCCACCACGGTGGCGAACACGCCGTGCACGTAGGCGCGGGGCAGCACCTCGTCGACGGGTCGCTCCGCGCGCGCGGCCAGCGTCCGGGGAACGTAATCGCGCACCGTGTCCCGGAGGAGCGCCGCGTCGACCCCACCGCCCTGCCGGAGCACGTCGAGCACCGCCTCCTCCACGCGCGTGACCGCTCGGCTGAGCTCGACGCTCAGCTCCGGGAGCGACGCCTCCGGCCGTCGCGCGTGCTCGTCGAGGAGCCGGCGCGCCTCGAGGCGAGCCAGCCGCCGAAGCCGCTCGAGGACCTCGGCGACGAAGGCCTCCTTCACGGCCATGAAGTCCGCCGAGCTCACGAGCATGCTCGCGAGCACCTCGAAGCTCGAGGTGATGACCCCGCACTTGTTCGCCGAGCTGTCCTTCACGATCAGCACGCCGGCCTGGGAGAGCGCCGCCCGCGCGTCCTTCGTGAGGAAGAGGTTCGCGCCCTCGACGATCACCCGGCTCGAGGGCGTGCCGTCCGCGCCGAGGTAGCGCTCCCAGTTGCCCGCGTGGATCGTTCCCGGACGGCCGCCCGCCGGCACGAAGGCATCGGCGGCCACGCGGAAGGCCAGCTCGTCCCGGCGCGCCGCGCCCTCCGGATCGTCGGCCGAATCGACGCGGCCCTCGGGCCCCAGCCGGCCCGTCTCGAAGCCCGCGATCGGCTCGGACGCCTTCACGAGGCGGAGCAGCTCCTCCCAGTCGAGGCCCCCGGGGTCCTCCGCCGAGCCGCTCCCGTCCGCGATGCCCACCACCCGCGCGTGCTCGCCGTACTCGCGGTGGAGGATGCGGAGCGCGTTCCCGGCCACGTCGCCATCGGGCCCGCCCGTGAGCTTCACGGTGAAGCGCTGCGCCCGCGGGTCGAGGCCCCGGCTTCGGAGGGCCTCCTCGAGGAAGACGTTCACGCCTTCGCTCGTCACCCCGTAGGCCTTGTGGTTGATGCCCGCGCCGAGCTTCGAGCTCATGAACGAGTCCGGGTTCGGGTGCCCCCGGAGCGCCGCGCGCTCGACGATCCAATCGATGAGCGCGAAGGAGATGTTCTCGTCGGGGCCGAGGTAGAGGCTCTCGCGCGCCCCGTTCGTGGGCACGGTGACGAGGTCCAGGAGGCCGTCGGCGAAGACCTTCACGCCGTGCGCCACCGGCGTGCCCGGCGCGAGCACGATGACCGCCTTCGCGCCGCCCTCGGGGATGTCCTTGTTCTTCAGCTGCTGCGCGAGCGCGAGCCCGTAGGCCTCGTCGTAGAGGCGCTCGGACTCGCGCACGTACTGCTCCTGCCCGGCCGGCCGCACGGCCCGAAGGCCTCCCCGCGCGATGTCCCGGAAGCGCACGTGGAACCCATCGACGCCGTCGGCGTGGGCGAAGAAGACGCCGAAGGGGACGTCGTCCCGCTTCCCCATCACGCGCGGATCGATGCGGAGCGTCAGCCCATAGCGCTCGGGCATCGCGAGGTTGCTCCGCAGCGTCCCGCGCACGGCCAGGGCGAGCGTCCGGAGGAAGCGGTGGGCGGTGCGATCGGGGACGGACGCGAGCTGAGCCTCAATCGCGTCGAGCGCCGCTCCTGGGCTGCCTTCGCGGAGCGCGTCCGGCAGCGCTTGCAGCAGCCCCGCATGGCGCCGAAGCAGCGCGTAGAGCCGCTCCCGCGCGAAGGCGAAGGGGTCCTCGGCGGCGAGCTCGGCGTGGGCGAGGTGCGTCAGGGCGAGGAGGATCTCTGCGTCCTCGAGGGTGCGCTCCGGCCGCTCCATCGCGAAGGCGAGGCAGGCGTCGCTCACCCAACGAAGGCGCCGAAGCTCGGCCCGGATCTGGGCTCCGCCCCCCTCGAGGCGCGCGTCGGCGGAGACGATGATGCCGAGGATGAACACCGCGTCCCCGTTGCGCTCGAAGCGGTCGAGGTGCGCGCGGCGGATGTCGAGGCCCCGCCAGCCGAGGTAGCGCACGAGGCGCGAGAAGAGCTTCTGCGGCGAGCCCCCGCCCGTCGCGAGGTCGATGCGCACGTGCGCCGGGTTCAGCTCCGGCGAGAGCTCGACGACCGAGTCGGAGGTCCCCCAGAGCGCGCGGCAGACGGTCCAGTGGCGGACGATGCGCGGCGCCGCGACGGTCCTCAGGTACTCGGCCGGGCAGGCGGCGAGGTGTCTCGCGAGGGCGTCCCGGGCTTCCCCCTCGCCCCCCGCTGCGGCGAGGATCTCCTCGCGCTTCGCCGCGAGTTCCGGGTCCTTCGGGTCGACGCGCGGCGCGTCACCGAACTCGAAGACGTCGAGCACGAAGCTCCCGTCCGCGGCGGTGTGCACCTTCGCCGAGCGAAGCGGCCGTCCCCGCGGCAGGCGGGTGAGCAGCTTGGCGAGGCTGCCGGGCCGGTCCTCCTCCTGGATGAAGGTCCACGTGTCGAGGTCCGGGTCGACGAGCGTGAGGTCGAGGGGCAGCCCCGAGGCGCGCGCGCCGGCGATGGCCCGGAGGTGGAGGAGCTGCGTCGCCGGGTCCGTGTCCTGGAAGTACGCCGCCGGCATGTTCTCGAGGAACGACGGCACCAGCGCTTCGGCGGTCTCCCGAAAGGACCGGAGGAGCTCCGCGAGGACCTCGGAGGAGGGAACGGCATCGCTCACCCGAGGTCGAGTACCACGCGGTCACGCGCGCTTGGCGTGCGGGCGCGCTCACTCGTCGAGGGACGCGGCGATCGCGATGAGCTCTGCGCGGAGCCAGCGCAGCAGCGGAAGCGCGTCCCGGCTCTCGTGCCAGGTCATGATGACGGGGATCGAGCGCGCCGCGCCGGGGACGGCGAGCATCTCGAGGTCGAGCACCGCGGCAAGCCGCTCGGCCACCCGCCGACTTCCCACGACCATGGCGTCGCTCCCCCCGAGCATGAAGGGAGCCACCACGTGCGAGCCGACGGTGAACTGTGGCTCCGGACTCGCGTTTTCAGCGTTGGCATCGGCGACGAGACTGCCGGTGCGCCGATAGACCGCCAGGTGGATCTGCGGAAACCGCGCGAAGTCCTCCGCCTCGATCGCGCCATCGCGAGCCCCCGACAGCGCCGGGTGCCCGCGGCGCACCAGGATCACCCCGTCGTCGCGAAAGAGCTCGTGCCAGCGAAACCCCGGCGCGTGGGCCAGGGCGCCGATGGCCAGCTCGAACTCGCCCGCCGCGAGCGCTTCGTGCACGTCGTATCCCCTTGCGGTGCCCATGCGGACGCGAAGCCCCGGCGCCCGCGCGGCGAGACGCTCGACGAGCTGTGCGCCCATCACGAAGGGCACGTAATCCGTGGCGCAGATGCGCACCTCGGCCGTGACCCGCGAGGCGTCGAACGGCTCGTCCTCGTCGAAGAGGGATGCGACCTGTCCGAGGGCTTGCTTGAGCGGGCGCCGGAGGGCTTCCGCGCGCGCGGTGAGCGTCATGTCGGGGCGTCCCGCCACCAGGAGCGGATCGTCGAAGAGTCCGCGTAGCTGCTTGAGTGCCGCGCTGGTCGCGGGTTGGCTGAGTCCGAGGCGGCGCCCAGCGCGCGTCACGCTTCGTTCCTCGAGGAGCGCGTCGAGGGTCACGAGGAGGTTCAGGTTCACCGCGGAGAGGTTCACGCCGTCCACGCTGAGCCGTGACGCTGGGGCCCCAACTATTCAATCCGCCGATGCTCGAGCACTCGAAGTCTGGATTGGACAGCAGCGCACCCTCGACCGGACGCTGGAAGGATGAAGAGCGCGTGGGTCCTCTCCTCCGTTCTCGTCGTCGTCGGATGCGGCACGACCGACGAGCCTCCCGTCGACATGGGGGCTCCCGCCATGGACATGGCCGCTTCCTCGGGGGACATGGACACTCTCCCCGACCTGGGGGCTCGGCCCGACATGGGCACGCTCCGCGACGAATACGCGCTCGAGGGGGATCGGCTGCACCCGGAGGGCATCGCCTTCGATGGGACGAGCCGCCGCTTCTTCTTCGGAAGCCTCAGCGAGGGGACGCTCTTCGCGCTGGCCCCCGACGGGACGCAGAGCGTCTTCGCCGAGTCGCCGGGGGAAGGTACGTCGACCTTCGGGCTAGCGGTGGACGAGACGCGGCGTGTGCTCTGGGCTTGCTCCCAGCCTCCAGACGCCGCGGACTCCGACGCCGTTCGGCGCTACGACCTCTCCTCGGGCGCGCTCATCGGGACCACCGCGCTCGCCGACGTCGCAGCCGACGCGCAGTGCAACGACCTCGTCGCCGACGCCTCGGGTGCCGTCTACGTCACCGACCCGGCCTCGCCGCGGCTCTACCGGGTGGGGCCGGAAGGCGCCGCCTCCCTCTTTCTCGAAGACGACGCGCTCGTCCCCACCGTTCCCTCCCTCGGTGCGAACGGCATCGCGCTCAGCGACGACGGGGTGACGCTCTTCGTGGCGTATTTCTCGCCGGCGGCGCTCTTCCGCGTCCCCGTCCTGGCCCCCGAGCGGATCACGACCATCGCGCTCGACGGGGACGCCTTCGAGGGCCTCTCCCCGCTGTCCGGGCCCGACGGGTTGGCGATGCACCGGGGGGCGCTGGTGGCGGTCTTCGACGACGCCGTGCACCGGGTCACGCTCGGGCCCGACGCAACGACCGGCACGGTACGAAGCGTTCCGCTCGGTGGCCTGAGCGGGCTCTCGACGGCGGCCGTGGCCGAGGGCGAGCTCTACGTCTCGAAGAGCGAGGTCTTCGCCTTCGTCCTCGGCCGCGAGCCGGAGCTCCCCTTCCAAATCCTGCGCATCGCCGAGTGAGCCCCGTCGGTGGGGCACCAGTCGAGGACTCGACCGTGAGGCGAGGATGCCTTGCGCGGCCGGGCGCTGCGTCTCGTTCCCTGCGTCTGCGACTCCGTGGCGCCCTTCACGCCGAGCGCTGACGGAGCGCGACGGCTGGCGCTGGAAGCGCCACGGCGGCGACCTCGGCCTCGGCCGCGCGGGCGGCGACGCGAACGCGCGGCCCCGACGCGGCGAAGAGCGCGCGCAGGGCGGCGGCGACCTCCGGAGTGGGCTTCGGCACCTCGAGGGCTTCGACGCCGCCGCCGTCGAGCACGTGCACGACGCGGAGCTCGCCGTTTACCACCGTGGGCACGAGCGCGTGGGGCCGGGCGCGCAGCCGCGCGAGCACCTCACCGCCGCTTCGCACGATGACCACGCCGGCCTTTCGCTCGAGGGCGATCTCGCGCGTGCGTCCGAGGTAGGCGAGCGCGCCGGCGAAGCTGAGCGCCATGGCCGCCGCCGAGCCCAGCGCGGGGACCGCCGAGCCGAGGCCGAGCAGGGCGATGGTGACGGCGCTCCCCGTGGCCGCGCTCGCCGCGATGAGCGGCATCATCGGGACGATCGCGGGCACGCCGCGGCC
>JBCDGX010000032.1:0-16774 GCA_038750805.1 Myxococcota bacterium | reverse complement strand
CCCGGATGATCGCCGGCTTCATCTCAGCCGTCGTCATGCCGTCGTACTTCCCGCTGTTCACGGCGATGCCGTGCGCGGTGAAGGCCTCCGCGAGCGGCTCTGGCGAGGCCTCGCCCTTCGCGCTCACGACCTCGACGATGGGGATGCCGAACTCCGTCGCGAACTCGAAGTCGCGCGTGTCGTGCGCCGGCACGGCCATGATGGCCCCGGTGCCGTAGCCCATGAGCACGTAGTCCGCGATCCAGATGGGAACGCGCGCGCCGTTGACCGGGTTGAGGGCGAAGCCGCCCGTGTCGACGCCGGTCTTCTCCTTCGACTGCTGGCGCTCGAGGTCCGAGCGGTTCTTCGCCGTCGCGACGTAGGCATCGACGGCGTCCTTTTGCGCGGCCGTGGTGACCTTCGCGACGAGCGGATGCTCGGGCGCGAGCACCATGAAGGTCGCACCGAAGAGCGTGTCCGGGCGCGTGGTGAAGATCTCGAGCGTGTCGTCCGCGCCCTCGACGGCGAAGGTGACCTCGGCGCCCTCGGAGCGGCCGATCCACTCGCGCTGCATCGTGCGCGTGCTGTTCGGCCAGTCGAGGCCCTCGAGGCCCTCGAGGAGCCGGTCGGCGTAGGCGGTGATCTTCAGCACCCACTGGCGGAGCGGCAGGCGCTCGACGGGGTGGCCGCCGCGCTCGCTCTTGCCGTCGATGATCTCCTCGTTGGCGAGCACGGTGCCGAGGGCCGCGCACCAGTTGACCGTGACCTCGTCCTGGTAGGCCAGGCCCCGCTCGAAGAGCTTCAGGAAGATCCACTGGGTCCAGCGCACGTAGGCCGGGTCCGTGGTGTTGACCTCGCGGCTCCAGTCGTAGCTGAAGCCGAGCATCTTCAGCTGCCGCCGGAAGGTGTCGACGTTCTTCGCCGTGTTCGAGGCCGGCGGCTCACCGGTCTTGATCGCGTGCTGCTCCGCGGGAAGCCCGAAGGCGTCGAAGCCCATGGGATGGAGCACGTCCGCGCCCTTCGCGCGGAGGTGCCGGCAGACGATATCCGTCGCCGTGTAGCCCTCCGGATGCCCGACGTGGAGGCCGGCCCCCGAGGGGTACGGGAACATGTCGAGCACGTAGCGGCGCTCGCGATCCTCGGATAGCTCCGCGAGGCTCGGCGTCCGGAAGGTGTCGTCCTTCTCCCAGAAGGCCTGCCATTTGGGCTCGATGGTGCCCGGCTCGTAGCGCTCCGCCATGCCCCCGCGCATAGCAGAAAGCGCCGCCCGAGGAACGCGCCGCATGAGAGCGCTCGCGCCGGAGCGCCTTTGCAGCGCCGCGCACCTCGGCTACCGTCGCTTCTGCTCGCGCGGGGCGCCCGGCATGCCGGGCTGAGACGCACCCGTGGAACCTGATCCGGTTCGCACCGGCGGAGGGAACGCGAGCCGCGGCCTGGCCGTGCCCTTCGCCCGCACGCGCCTCTTCGCCCCACGGCGAAGCGCGCCCGCTTCGGCCATGAAGGACGCACGATGACGACGCACGACGACCTCCTCTCGCCGCCGCACCGCGGCGCCGCCGATCCGTCCTCGCTCGGCGCGGGCACCACGCCAGGCTCCTTCGCGCACGCGCCGGACCTCGGCGGACCGCTGAGCTACTCGTCCCCGGACACGCCGGGCATGCCGAAGCCGAGCGCGCGGACGGCCTGGGACTTCCTGCCCGAGGGCTGGCGCCGCGAGGGCGCCTTCGCCGTCGCGCCGGAGGGCTTCGAGCCCATCACCCAGCTCGAGCACGCGCGCCTGGGCATCGTGACGCCGGAGATGAAGCGCGTCGCCGAGCGCGAGCCGCACCTCCGGGCCGAGCAGATCCGGGACGAGATCGCCGCGGGCCGCATGGTGCTCCCGGCCAACCGCGTGCACCTTCGCCACGCGCTCGATCCCATGGTCATCGGCCGCGCGTCGAAGACGAAGGTCAACGCGAACATGGGCGCCTCGCCGGTCAGCTCGGGCACGCACGAAGAGGTCGAGAAGCTCCGCTGGGCCGAGAGATGGGGCGCCGACACGGTGATGGACCTGTCGACCGGCGGCGACCTCGACGCGACCCGCGAGGCGATCGTCCGGGCGAGCCGCGTGCCCATCGGCACCGTGCCCATCTATTCGATGATCATCGGCAAGACCATCGAGGAGCTCGACCTCCGGATCATCCTGGACACGCTCGAGCACCAGGCCGCACAGGGCGTCGACTACTTCACGATTCACGCCGGCGTGCTCCGCGGGCACCTCAAGCACGTGAAGGAGCGCCTCATCGGCATCGTGAGCCGCGGCGGCAGCCTGCTCGCGAAGTGGATGCTCCACCACGGCGCCGAGAACCCGATGTACGACCACTTCGAGGCCATCTGCGAGGTCATGCGCCGCTACGACGTGACCTTCAGCCTCGGCGACGGTCTCCGCCCTGGCGGCCTCGCGGACGCCTCGGACAAGGCGCAGCTCCTCGAGCTCGAGACCCTCGGCGAGCTCACCGAGCGGGCCTGGCGCATGGGCTGCCAGGTGATGGTCGAAGGCCCGGGGCACGTCCCCTTCGACCAGATCGAGTGGAACATGAAGCTCCAGCGCCGGCTCTGTCATGGCGCGCCCTTCTACGTGCTCGGGCCGCTCGTGACCGACGTCTTCCCGGGCTACGACCACATCACGAGCTGCATCGGGGCGACGAGCGCGGCGTTCCACGGCGCCTCCATGCTCTGCTACGTCACGCCGAAGGAGCACCTCGGGCTCCCGAAGAAGGACGACGTGAAGCAGGGCTGCGTCGCCTACAAGATCGCGGCGCATGCAGCGGACGTCGCGCTCGGCATCCCCGGGACGCGGGACTGGGACGACGACCTCACGCGGGCGCGCGCGGCGCTCAACTGGGAGAAGCATTTCGAGCTCTCCTTCGACGCGGATCTGGCGCGCGCCTTCCACGACGAGGACCTCGACGTGGACACGGACTTCTGCGCCATGTGCGGCCACGACTGGTGCTCGGTGCGTATCTCGAAGGAGATCGTCGAGTTCCACTCCGGAAAGGCGGAGGGCTTCGAGCGGGAGCGGGTGATCAAGAGCGCGGCGCTCACCGCGGAGCAGCGGGCCATCCTCGAGCAGCGCGGCAACTTGAGCCCGGGGGAGATCCACCGGCTCGCCTCGAAGACCAAGAAGGCCGTCGGCGCCGACGACGCCAAGGGCGCTTGCCATAGCGACTACGTCGATCCAGACGCTGCGAGGCACCTCCAGGGCGAGAAGCTCGTGCAGCTGAAGCCGAAGCAGGCCCGCCCCTGAGCCAAGCTGAAAGGTCCCATCGACATGAACCGCCTCTTCCTCTTCTTCGCCCTCGCCCTCGCCCTCGCCTGCGGCGGCAGCCAGTCCACGGGCAGCGCCTCCTCGGCGGCCACCGAGGACCACGACCACGACCACACGCACGAGGACGGGACCGAGCACTCGCACGGCCACGCCGAGGGCGACGACCACGACCACGACCACGACACGGACGAGGGTACGGACGAGGCCGCGGGCACCTCCGACCACGACCACGACACGGACGAGGGCACGGACGAGGCCGAGGGCACGTCCGACCACGACCACGGTTGAGTCTCGGCGGCGGTGGGCCTTTGCGCCCGCCGCCGTTCGCGCGCGCTCCCCGGACCCGGCGGCCTTCGCTGCTGCCAGCAGGCTTCTAGAGGCCGAGCCAGCGCCGCGCGTCGAGGCTGCGCGTGCCGCGGCGCACCTCGAAGTAGAGCGGCTCTGGGCCCACGCGGCCGACCGTCGCCCCACGCCCCACCCAATCGCCGGGGCGGGCGACGATCTCGCCGAGGTTGCCGTAGACCGTGAAGTGTTGGCCGCCGTGGTCGAGCACGACCATGCGCCCGTAGCGTCCGTAGAGCCGGGCGAAGGCCACGCGCCCCTCGGCGGCGGCGCGGGCGACGCTTCGCTCCGGCGCGAAGAGCTCGAGGCCGACCCCGTCCTCCCGGCTCGCCTCGCGCACGGCGCCGGTCGCTGCCGGCAGGGTCAGCCGGCCGCGCTGGCTCGTGAAGCCGCCCGTCGGCGCCGCGCCGCGGACGCGGATGGACCCCTCGCGGAGCACCGTATCGACGCGCGGCGGCGCGCCGGCCATGGGCAGCCGGGGCGCCCCGAAGATGCCCGCGAGCTCCGCGCCAACGGCGCTCTGGGCCTCGGCCACGCGCGCCGCCTCTTCGGCCGCCGCGAGGGCCGTGCGCTGCTCGGCCACGCGGGCCTCGGCCTCGGCGAGGGCCGTGGCCAGCTCGGTCCGGCGCCCGGCGACGCGGCGCAGGGTGCGGAGGTCGCTGACGACCATGCGCTCGAGGCGCTCGACGCGCCCGAGGTGCGTGAGCATGGCCTCGAAGCCGCCGGCGATGGGCAGCATGCCCGCCCGCCGGAGCCGGTAGAGCGCCCGGGTGCGCGCCCGGAGCCGCTGCCGTGACGCCCCCTGCTCCTGCTCGAGGGCGGCCGCCTCGGCCTCGAGGCGCGTGGCCTCGAGCTCGGCCTCTTCGAGGCTCTGGCGCACCGTCTCCGGCGTGGGCTGCGCCGTGGCGACGGTGGCGACGAGGAGGGAGAGGAGAGCGAGCCGGCGCATCTCAGACCTGCAGGTAGCGGCGGAGCGAGAGCGCGCTCCCGGTGGCCCCGAGGAGGCCGCCGGCGAGCACGATGCCGAGGAGCGCCACGGGGTGGAGGAAGACCGTTTGGGTGCCGGCGAGCGCCGCGAGGCTGGCGTCGAAGCCGTCCCGGAGCACGGCGTAGGCCGCCATGAGCACCAGCACGCTGAGCAGCGCCGCCAGGAAGCCCTGGAAGGCGCCCTCGAGCACGAAGGGCCCGCGCACGAAGCGATCCGTCGCCCCGCAGAGCTTCATCACCTCGATCTCCTCGCGGCGCCGCGCGACGGCCAGGCGGATGGTGTTCCCGATGACGGCGATCACGCAGAGCAGGACGAGGAAGGTGAGCACCCCGGCCACGCCCCGGGCCGCGCTGACGAGGCCGACGAGGCGCTCGTGCCAGCCCTGGTAGGTCTCGATGTCGTCGATGCCGCGGAGCTCCCCGAGGCGCTCGGCGATCACGGCGGCGCGCGCCGGGTCGGTGCCCGGCGCCAGGTCGACCTCGAAGGACGCCGGGAAGGCGTCCGCCGGAAGCGCCGCCAGGTCCGCCGCGACGTCCGCCTGCTCGAGGAACTCCTCCCGCGCCTCGGCGCTCGAGAGGTGGCGAAGCTCGGAGACCTCGGGCAGCGCCTCGAGGGTGATCCGGAGCTGCGCCTGGTCCGCCTGCTCGATGCCCTCGGCGACGTAGATGCTCATGCGCGCGCTCTGGCCCCAGCGGTCGGCCATGCGCGAGAGGTTCTCCATCGCGAGGAGCGCTCCCCCGATGCTCAGGAACGCGACCGCGAGGCTCGACACGGCGACCACGTAGAGGCGCCGCTCCTCGCGAAGTCCGCGCCGGGCGCGGGTCATCATGGCCTTCAGCTCCATGGCGCGCTCCTCATTTCACCGCGTGCAGGCCAGGCCGCGGGGCCGGCTGGGGTTCGTCGTCGCTCTCTTCGGCGCGCCAGCTCGAGAGCCCCTTCCGGGCCTCGAAGATGCGTCCTTCGTCGATGGAGATGAGCCGGTGGTTCCGCTTCGCGATCAGCGAGTGATCGTGCGTCGCGAAGAGCACCGTCGTGCCCGTCTCGTGGATCTCCTCGAAGAGCGTGAGGATGTCGATGGCCAGGTGGGGGTCGAGGTTGCCCGTGGGCTCGTCGGCGAGGATGAGCGCGGGCTCGGTGACGATCGCCCGGGCCACGGCCACGCGCTGCTTCTCACCGCCGGAGAGGTTCTCCGTGCGCTCCGTACCGCGGCCCTCGAGGCCGACGCGCTCGAGGGCCTCGCCTACCCGGCTGCGCACGAGGCGCCTGGGCATGTCGAGGATCTCGAGGGCGATGGCGACGTTCTCCGCCACGGTCCAGTGCCCGATGATCTTGAAGTCCTGGAAGACGATCCCGAGGTTCCGGCGGAGGAAGGGGATCGAACGCTCCTTGAGCCGCGCGACGTCCCGCCCGCAGAAGAGGATGCGTCCCGCGTCCACCGTGTGCTTCCGGTAGATCAGCTGGAGCAGCGTGCTCTTGCCGGCGCCGCTCGGCCCGGTGACGAAGCAGAACTCGCCCCGCTCCACCGTCAGGTTCACCCCGCGCAGCGTCGGGTGATCCTCCCGGAAGTACTTGTAGACGTCCTCGAACACGAGGATCGGCTTGGCCATGCTCGTCGCGTCCGGGCGTACGCCCGCGCGAAAGAACGCAAAGGGCCGGGCTCCGTCCTTCCTCTTCGCCATGCTTCGCGCATAGCGGACGGAGCGGTGCCCCCACAAGTAAACTGCATGCGCGGACCCCGAGGAGCCCTCGAGCCCCCCGCCGAGCCACGGCTCGGCGAGGGTCCGCGCGCCGGGTCCCTCAGGGGCCGGAAGCGACGGCCGCGAAGGTCAGGTCGAAGGTCGAGGGCGTGAGCTCCGGCGCCTCGGCCACGACGACGTAGGTGCCGGGCATCAGCACCTGGGTGATCGTCGGACCGGCGCCGGCCGAGCCGTCCTCGCAGGCGAGGTTGGTCGCCGCGGCGCAGGAGTCCTTGAGCGTGAGCGTGATGTCCTCGGGGTCCGTGCCCATGGCCGGCACCGCGCTGACGCTGACGAAGGACGCCGTGGCGAGCGTGAACTCGTAGAACGCCTCCACGTTCGACGTGCCCGCGCGGCAGCCCGGGTCATCGCGCTGGAAGCCCGTGAGGTCGATGCCGCTCACCGTGTCCGAGGGCACGCTGAGCACCGTGGCGCCGGTGCAGACGTCGTTCGCGGGCGGCGTCGTGGGCGGCAGCACCTCGATGGTGGCGTTCACCGAGCCCGTGGTCGCCGTGGTGGCCACGCCGATGAAGTAGGTGCCCGCCGGGAGGCTCCGGAAGAGCTGGGTCTGCGTGCCCGAGCGCGTCGAGCAGCGCCGCTCGCTCATGAAGTCCCCGCAGGTGTCCATGAGCGCCGTCGAGTGCGAGGCGAAGCCGGCCGCCGTCGTGACCCGCACGTCCTGCGTCGCCGTCAGCGTGAACTCGAAATACGAGTCGCTGTTGGTCGCAGGGTTGCAGCTCACGCCGCCGTCGAAGCCCGGGCTCGGCGTGCCGCTCAGCGCGGAGATGCCGGAGCCGACCATCATCCCCATGGGCGGGGTGATGTCGATGGCCACGTTGCAGCTGTCGCCGGGGAGGCGCGCCACGGTCGGCGTGATGGCCACGTCGAGGGTGAAGTCCGTGGTCGACACGTTCCGGTTGTCGACGACCACGAAGTAGGTGCCCGGCGAGACGTCGCGCAGGTTGATGTTCTGCGTGCCGAAGGTGGCCGAGCAGCCGAGCTCCGTCGTCGTGTCGGTGCAATCGGTGAGCACCGAGAGGCCGAGGGAGCCGAAGGGCATCGGCGTCGCGCGGAGCGAGACGTCGAAGTCGCCGGTGGGCGGCAGGTCGAAGACGTAGGCCGCGTCGATGCCGTTGCCGGCGGGCGTGGCGCAGCTCTGCGTGTAGTCGTCCACGAGGTCCGTGAAGCTGCCGGAGAAGAGACCCGTCGCCGAGATGTCCACGCCATCGGGGAGCGGCGCGCAGACGTCGAGGGGCGGCGGGGTCGTCGCGTCCTCGAAGCGGAGCGTCAGGTCGAAGACGTCCGTCGTCCCCGTCTGCGTGACCACGATGGTGTAATCGCCGGGCTCGACGCTCCGGAGGAAGATCTCCGGCGAGGTCCCGCTCACGCAGCGGAGGTCCATCTCGTCGGAGGCGCAATCGGCCGCCGCGCGCAGGGCCACGGCCGCGTTCGCGCCCGAGATGGCGATGCGCAGGTCACGCACCTCCGGGAGGTTGAACTGGAAGTAGGCGTCCCGGCCGCCCGCGAGGCAGGTCAGCGCCGCCGAGTCGTCGAGAGCCCGCGTGCTGCCGCTGTACGTGCCGGGCCCCGGGAGGAGCTGGACGGTCGCGCAATCCGTGTTCGTCGGGTTGCAATCGTCGTCGCGGAAGTCGCGCAGCCCATCGCAATCGTCGTCGCGGCGGTTGTCGCAGACCTCCTCGGCCTCGGGGTTGATCATCGCGCCGAAGCGCGGGTCGTCATCGCAGTCGAGGCCGCGCTCACCGTCGGGGCGCGTGCAGGCCTCGGAGATGAAGCCGTCGCCGTCGAGGTCCCGGGGGGTGTAGACGCAGCCGACGTCGTCGTCGCAGCTGTCGATGGTGCAGGTGTCGTCGTCGCTGCAGAAGAGCGGCGTGCCCGAGATGCAGCCCACGTCGCGGTTGCAGACCTCGGCGCCGTTGCAGGCGAGGCCGTCGTCGCACTCCGAGTCGTCGAGGTCGAAGGTGCACTCCTCCCCCTCTTCGGCGTCCTCGTCGCAGCTGACGGTCACGCAGCGGTTCTCGTTGAAGCAGATGTCGACGCCCTCCTGGCAGATGCCTTCGGCGGAACACTGCTCGACGCCGTTGCAGGCGCAGCCATCGTCGCAATCGGAGTTGTTCGAGCAGGCCTCGCCGAGCGTGGCGTCCTCGACGCAGGGGATCACGACGCCGCCCATGTCCTGCTCGCCGAGGTCCACGTCGACGCGCATGTCGACGCCGACCATGTCGGGCTGGCCCATGTCGGTCGTGCCGACGTCGTCGTCCCCGCCACCGCAAGCGGCGACGAGGAGGGAGATCAGGAGAGTCGAAATAAGCGATCGCATCATGTTGAAGCTCGTGGCTCAGGGGTCGAGGACGTCGACCTCGAGGACATAGTCGCCGGACGAGAACGAGCCGAACCCGTCGACGATGAAGAAGTAGGTGCCCGCGGAGAGCGTCTGGTCGAGGAAGGAGGTGAGCCCCTCGCCGCCGTTGTCGTCGCAGACGGCCTCCATGGCCGTCGTGCAGCTGCGGTCGTGGCGATGGAGCACGGTGTTGAAGGCCGAGCCCTCCGTGTTGACGACGACGCGTCGCCGGCTCGTCAGGGTGAGCTCGAAGGCCGCGTCCGGCGACCCGGCGCTCGCCCCGCAGAAACGGGTCTCGTAGTCGTCGAGCAACGTGCTGGTGTTGCCGGTGAAGACCCCACCCGTCTCCGGGACCGTGGTCGCGCGCACGCAATCGTCGTTGCCGACGACCGGCACGGGCACGGTCGGCTCGTCCACGGTGACCGAGATATCGAAGTCCGTGGTCGTGAACGTCTCGACGATCACGAAGTAGGTCCCCGGCGTCAGGTTCCGGAGCCGCGAGCGCGAGGGGTTGCCCGACGTGCAGCGGAGCTGGCTGTCGCCGTCGTCGCAGGTCTCGCGCACGGACGCGAACATGAAGGTGCCGCCGCCATCGACCTCGACGACCACGTCGCTCCGCTCCGTGAGCGTGAAGAAGTGGACCGAGTCCCGGTAGTTGAAGCCGCAGCTGACGTCGATCTCGTCCTGCTTGCCTTCGAGGGTCCCGCTCACGGTGCTCGTGCCGCCGGGGACGATCGGGATCTCGAGCGCCGAGCGGCAATCGTCGCCGGGCGGCGGATCCGAGGGCGGGAGGAAGCGGACGTCCAGCGTGAGGTCGACCTCGCGGCTCGAGACGCTCTCCACGCTGAAGAAGTAGGTGCCCGCCGGCAGCGAGTAGAGCCGGCGCGTCGCCGGCGCGGTGCGCGTGCAGGCGATCTCCGTGCTCACGTCGCCGCAGGTAGTGGTCACGGCGATGCCGAGCGTGCCCCCCGTCGAGGGCGCCGCCGAGAGCACCACGTCCTGCGTCTCCGTGGTCGTGAACGTGTAGTACAGCTCCGAGGACCCGAAGGAGCAGTCGGTCTCGCCGTCGTTCACGGCGTCGACGAAGTTCCCCGTGAAGATGCCGCCGGCGCTCACGTCGATGGCGCCGTCGCAGGTCTCGTTCACCGGGTCCGGGAGCGGGTCGTCGAGGTCGAACTCGACGGCGACGATGTTCGGCTCGGTGCCGAAGACCGTCGGCGCGGCCACGACCACGTAATAGGTCCCAGGCTCGAGGCGGCGGCGCCGGAGGGCACCGGGGAAGCCCGCGCGGCACTCGAGGGCCGTGGTCCGGTCCTCACAGGTCGTGCGCAGCTCGACGAAGGTCGTGCCGCGGGCCTCGGCGCGCACGTTGAGGGAGCGCGGCTCCGTGACCGTCAGCTCGAAGACGATGTCCTTGCGCATCGCCCCGGTGCACGTGAGCTCGAAGTCCGCCACGGCGCCGCTCGCGTCGATCTCGAAGAACTCGCCGGCGGGGTCCACGGTGAGCGCGATGTCACAATCGTCCCCGTCCGGGCGCCCGCAATCCGGCTCGTCGACCACGCCGTCGCAGTCGTTGTCGAGGCGGTCCTCGCAGATCTCGGGGATCAGCGAGCCGCGCCGCGGATCGAAGTCGTTGCAGTCGGTCCCGCCCTCGCAGTTGAAGTCGGCCTCCCCGTCCTCGTCGAAATCGCGCGGGAGGAAGCGGCAGAGGCGCTCCTCCTCGTCGCAACGGTCGATGGTGCAGACGTCGTCGTCGTTGCAGGTCTCGGGGTCCCCGGCGACGCAGCCTCCGCGGCTCGGGTCGCAGATCTCCACGCCGTTGCAGAAGACGTCGTCGTTGCAGAACGCCGGGTCCGTCTGGTTCCGGCAGATCCCGTCCTCGCAGAAGTCCCGGGTGCAATCGACGCGGTCGTCGCAATCGGTGTCCTCGACGCACTCCGGGCCGAGGTCCGGCATGTCCGGCAGGTCCGGCATGCCGAGGTCGTCCATGCCGATGTCCGGCCGGATCATGACCCCGATGTCGGGCCGGGTGAGAACGGTGGGTCCGTCGCCGCAGGCCGCGAGAAGGACCAGCAGGAGCGAACGCCCGAGGAGGCGGAAGGGGAAGCGGGGGGTCAAAGGGAAGAGCTCCGGTGACGCGCGGGGCGGGGCGAGTATGTCACAGCCGCCGGAGCTTGGGCGTGACCACGGCCACGCGGTCGCCCAGCGCCCGTCGGGTCTGGTCCAGGACACAGCCTAAAGGCACCCTCGCCCCAATGCCCAACGCCACCGAGGAATCATCCGCGGCTCGGCCCGCCGTCGCCTATGCGCGCGAGGGCGCCATCGGCTGGATCCGTCTCCAGCGGCCCGAGAACCGCAACAGCATGACGCCCGAGCTGCTCGCGGCCTTCGCCGAGGCGAGCGCCGAGGCCAAGGCGGACCCGGACGCGCGCGTCGTGGTCATCGCCGGCGAGGGGCGCTGCTTCAGCGCCGGAGCGGACTTCAAGGCGACGCTCCAGCTCGAGGGCGGCCTCCCCCACGAGCGCTCCTACGCGATGTACGCGCCCTTTCTCTCGGTGCTGGACATCGAGGTGCCGGTCATCGGGGCCCTGAACGGCCACGCCGTGGGCGGTGGATTCGGGCTCGCGCTCGTCTGCGACATGCGCATCGCGCACGAGGACGCGAAATACGGGGCGAACTTCGTCCGCCTCGGTCTCCACTCGGGGATGGCCATCTCCTACCTGCTGCCGCGCCTCGTCGGGGTGCCCAACGCCTTCGACCTGCTCCTCGGGGGGCGCCTCGTGTCCGGCCGCGAGGCCGCGCAGATCGGCCTCGTGAACGCCGCCTGCCCCGGGGACGAGGTGGTCCCGCGCGCGAAGGGCCTCGCCGAGGCCATCGCGGAGAACGCGCCGCTCGTCGTGAAGAGCATCAAGCGCGCCGTCCGCGAGGGCCTGGAGTGGGATCCGCGCAGCGCCGCGCTCCGGGAGGCCGCCATCCAGGCCGGGAGCCTCGAGACCCGCGACGCGAAGGAGGGCATGGCCGCGCTCCTCGAAAAGCGGGATCCCCAGTTCGAAGGGCGTTGACGCCCGCCGCCGCGCATCGTCAGCTCCCCACCGATGGCCGAAGGGCTCCCGCTTCCCGTCGACGCGCTCCCGGCGAGCCTCCGTCGCTTCGCCGACCCGAACGCGCCCACGCCCGCGAAGGTCATGGCCGCGCGCGGCATGGTGCCCGTGCGGGGCGCCGATCAGATCATCCTGCTCACGCAGCTCGCCGCGGACGCGGACGCGACGGTCGCCGACACGGCGTCGAAGTCCCTCGAGGAGCTCCCCGATCCGGTGCTCCTGCCAGCGCTCTCGGCGGAGCTGCCGGGCGCCATCGCCGCGGCGCTCGCCGAGCGCTTCCCGAAGCGCGACGAGGTGCTCGAGGTGCTCGTGCAGAACGCCGCGCTGCCGGACGTCGCCCTCGAGCGAGTGGCGCGGACGTGCTCGGAGCGGATCAGCGAGCTGATCAGCGTCAACCAGCAGCGCCTCCTCGGGGCGCCGAAGATCGTCGAGGCGCTCTACCGCAACCGGAACACGCGCATGTCCACGGCGGACCGGCTCGTCGAGCTCTGCGCGCGCAACGGCGTGCGCCTCGACGGGATCCCGGCCTTCGACATCCACGTGGAGGCGATCCAGGGGCAGCTCATCATCGAGCCGACGCTCGAGGCGCTCCCGACCGACGAGGCCTTCAAGGAAGCCGTCGAGATGGACGACGGCGAGGACGCCGTCGAGTTCGACAAGGTCGAGCAGACCGAGGAGCTGAAGGAGAAGTTCAAGCCCCTCTCCTTCCGCATCGCCGACATGACCACGGCCGAGAAGGTGCGCCTGGCCGTCGTCGGGGACGCGGCGGCGCGCTCCATCCTGGTGCGGGACCCGCTCAAGCAGGTCTCCCAGGCCGCCATCAGCTCGCCGGCCATGCGGGAGCAAGAGGCCGTGGCCATCGCCCACTCGAAGGAGGTCGGCGAGCACATCCTCCGCTACATCGGGGGCAAGAAGCAGTGGCTCGCCTCCTACGAGCTGAAGAAGGCGCTCCTCTTCAACCCCAAGACGCCCGTCGGCATCTCCATGCGCTTCATGGCGCACCTCCGCGCGAACGACCTCCGCATGCTCTCGAAGAACAAGAACGTCCCCGGCGCGCTCCGGCGCAACGCCAAGCAGCGCATGGAGCTCCGGGAGAAGAAGACCACGCGGGGGAAGAAGTAGTGGGGCTCTTCGGGAAGCTCTTCGGCGGCGGGTCCCCGGACGCGCTCCGGGCCAAGGCCGACGCGCAGCTCGAGGACGGGGACGTCGGCGGGGCGCGGCTCACGCTCGAGCGCCTGCACGAGCGCCTGGACGACGGCCCCGAGCGCGAAGCCGTGGCCGAGCGCATCCTCGAATGCCTCGACCGGCTCGCGGCGAAGCGCGTCGCCGAGGCCGAGCGGCTCATCGCCCAGGGCGACGTGGAGCTCGCGCACGAGGAGCTGGCCCAGGCCATCGAGGTCGCCGGCACGGACGCCGGACGCGAGCTCGCGCGGAAGGTGCGGGACCGCCTCGACCAGGAGGCCGCGCGGAAGGACGCGGAGGCCGAGGAGGTCGACGACGACACGCGCTGGGCGTACCTGAAGAGCACCTGGGACGACCCCCAAGCCGACGAGCTCGAGACCTACGGGGACGCGCTCCGCGCAGCGCTGCTCGCTCTCCACGACGGGACGATCGCCGAGGCACGGAAGGGTCTCGAGGCGATCCTCGGCGACGCCGAGGCGCCGCGCTACCTCTGGCTCGAGGTCGCCCGGGCCCGGCGCCGGCCGACCGAGGACGACGAGGGCGATGCGGAGGGCGCGCGCGAGGCGCTCGAGGAGTTCGTGGGGAGCCTCGCCGACGACGAGGTGGGCGAACCCCTGCTCACGGCGCGCATCGAGCTCGCGCGCCTGGCGGACGAGCGCGACGATTTCGACGCCGCCATGGAGCACCTCGAGCAGGCCGTGGAGAGCTTCGCCGAGGACTACCGGGCGTATTTCGTCATGGGGCAGTTCCTCCGCCGAAAGGAGCACGCGAGCGAAGCCGTCGACGTGCTCGAGAGCGCGGTGAAGCTGATGAGCGACACGGACTGGCAGGTCCTTCAGGAGCTCGGCCTGGCGCTCGACGACGCCGACCGAGAGGACGCGGCCGTCGCGCGCCTCGAAGGGGTGCTCGACATCTTCCGCGGCCGCGGCATGCGCGACCTGCCGGTGCCCGCGGCCGAGCGCCTGGCCGTCATCTACGAGGCCCGGGACCTGAAGGACAAGGCCGCGGACCTCTGGACGACGCTCGCGGCGGGCACGCAGAAGGACCGGCGCGCCGAGTTCCTCGAGGAGGCCGCCCGCCTGCTCATGGACCTCGGCCACGACGACGACGCCCGGCGCATGCTCCAAAGGGCCCTGGCCTACCTCGAGGGCGAAGGGCAGGACCTCGACCCCGAGGAGCGCGAGGAGCAGCGCGCGTCCCTCGAGGCGCGCCTCGAGGAGCTCGCGGGGGACCCGGAAGGAGACGGCGATGAGCAAGACTGAGGGCCGCAAGCCCGTCACCGTCCCGCGCCTCCGGGCCATGAAGCGGCGGGGCGAGAAGATCACGATGATCACCGCCTACGACGCGACCTTCGCGCGCATGCTCGACGAGGCCGGCGCCGACGTGCTGCTCGTGGGCGACTCGCTCGGGATGGTGGTGCAGGGCCTCGACTCGACGCTGCCCGTGACCGTCGATGAGATGATCTATCACTGCCGGGCCGTCGCCCGCGGCGCGCGGACGGCACACGTGGTGGGCGACATGCCCTTCCTCAGCCACCAGGTGAGCCCCGAGGAGGCGCTCCGCAACGCCGGCCGCTTCCTCTCGGTGGGCGGCGCGCACGCGATCAAGCTCGAGGGCGGGCAGAGCGCCGCGCCGACCATCGCGCGCCTCGTCGCGGCGGGGATCCCGGTCATGGGCCACGTCGGCCTGACGCCACAGAGCGTGCACGCGATGGGCGGCTTCCGCGTGCAGGGCAAGACCGAGGACGCCGCCGCGCACGTGCTCGCCGACGCCATCGCCGTCGCCGAGGCCGGGGCGTACTCGCTCGTGCTCGAGGGCATCCCGAGCGACCTCGCGGCGCAGGTCACGGCCGCCGTGGACATCCCGACCATCGGCATCGGCGCCGGCCCCGAGTGCGATGGCCAGGTGCTCGTCTGCTACGACCTGCTCGGCCTGACGCCGGACCTCCGGCCCAAGTTCGTGAAGCGCTACGCCGAGCTCTTCGACGCCGGCCGGGACGCCGCCGCAGCCTATTGCGCCGAGGTGCGGAGCGGCGCCTTCCCCGGCCCGGAGCACGGCTTCGGCGCCGTGAAGCGCAAGGAGCTCCCGGCTCCGGGCCCGGACGCGACGCCGGCGAGCCCCGGCGGTGCAGGCTCGCGCGCCGAGAGCGGCGGTCCCTTCGGCGGCTACGGGCCCCAGGAATGAGCGCCATGGAGGTCTACCCGACGCCCGACGCCTTTCGCGCCGCGTGCGACGCCGCCCGCGGGGCCGGCAAGCGCGTCGGCCTCGTGCCGACCATGGGCGCGCTCCATGCCGGGCACCTCGCGCTGGTCGACCACCTCGGCCGCGCCGGGGCGGACTTCAAGGCGGTCACGATCTTCGTGAACCCGCTCCAGTTCGGCGAGGGGGAGGACCTCGACCGCTACCCGCGGACCCTCGAGGCGGACCTCGCGGCCTGCCGCGCGCGCGGCGTCGACGCGGTCTTCACACCGACGCCGGCGAACATGTACCCCGCGGGCTTCTCGACGAAAGTGAGCGTGGGCGGCGTAAGCGAGCGCCTCGAGGGCGCGCACCGACCCGGGCACTTCGACGGGGTCACGACGGTGGTCGCGAAGCTCTTCCACGCGGCCGGTCCCTGCGTCGCGGTCTTCGGCCGGAAGGACTACCAGCAGTGGCGCGTGCTCGAGCGCATGGCCACGGACCTCGGCTTCCCCGTCGAGGTCGTCGGCCACCCCATCGTGCGCGAGGCCGACGGGCTCGCGCTCTCGAGCCGCAACCGCTACCTCTCCGCCGAGGAGCGCGCGAAGGCCCTGGCCATCGCGGAGGGGCTGCGCGCGGCGTCGGCGGCCTGGGCCGAGGGCGAGCGTGAGGTCGCACGCCTCGAAGCGCTGGCCCGGGGCCCCGTGGAGGCGGCCTTCGACCGCATCGATTACGTGAGCGCGGCGGACCCCGAGTCCCTCGCGCCACTCCCGGCGCGGGCGGAGCGGGCGGTGATCCTGGTCGCCGCGCACCTCGGGGGAACGCGGCTCATCGACAACTGCGAGCTCGGCGTCGATTCCCCGCCCTGAAGTCCAGCGGGCTGCTAGCGCCGCGGGGCCGGCAGCGTGATCACGAGCGTGTCGGCCAGGTCCGGGGTCACGCTCAGGGGGACCTCCTTCACGCGCCCGTCGCGCTCGACGCGGATGAGGTAGTCGTTCCCGACGCGCAGCTCCTCGAGGGTCACCGGCGCCCTTCCCCGGCGATGGCCGTCCACGCGCACGAGCGCGCCCTGGGGGTCCGTCTCGACGATGAGCGTCCGCCGCTCGGGCGGGAGGTTCGCCATGAGCTCGATGGGGCCGGGCTGGGGCACGACCGTGCTCTCCCAGGCGCGATGCCCGGGCATCTCCACCTTCACGCGATAGGGCCGGCCGGCGACCAGCTCGACGGGGATCGTCAGTGGCGTCGTGCCCTCCAGGAGCTCCCCATCCAGGCGCACGACGGCGCCGGCCGGGGCCGAGCGCACCACGAGCTCGGGCACCGGCGGCGGCTCCTGCATCACCCAGCGCCCGATGGCCGCGCCCAGGGCCACCAGCGCCACGCCCACGAGCGCGTAGAGCACGGGCCGGAAGTCGATGCGCTTGAACGCGCGCATGGCCTCCCCGGTCGAGGGCCCCACCGAGGGCAGGGCCCGGAAGGGATCGGACGGCGGCGGCCGCGAGCTCGCCGGGGGCGAAGGCGAGGGGAAGGGCTCGGGGGCCGTGCTCACCGGCCTGTCGGGCACGGGCGGGAGCCCGCGCGGCCGCTCGAGCGCGCGCGTGGTGG
>JBCDGX010000031.1:0-16863 GCA_038750805.1 Myxococcota bacterium | reverse complement strand
CGCCCAGGGGGACATGGCGCGGGCGCAGAAGACCTTCCGCGCGCTCCTGCTCCAGAAGCTCACGCCGGAGGCGGGCATCACGAAGGCCGACGTCTACTTCTACCTCGGCGACATCAGCCACCAGAACGGCGACGACCGGAAGGCCGTGTCGATGCTCCAGCGGGCGCTCACCGAGGACAAGCAGCACCCCCAGGCCACGGCGCTGCTGGCGGAGCTCGAAGGCTGACGCGGGCCCTGGCGATGCTCGACGGCGGCGCGCCCGCCGACGAGGCAACGCTGCAGGTGCCCGTGACGGATCGGGGTTTTCTCTACGGCGAGGCCGCCTTCGAGGTGATGGTTGCCGAGGGGTCGCGGGTTCATGCGCTCGGTGCCCATCTCGAGCGGCTCGCCGCGTCCTGCGCCGCCATCGCCGTGCCGGACCCGCGGGCGACGGTACGCGACGATCTCCGGCAGCTCCTCGCGGCCTCGAGCAACGACGCGAGCGGGCGGCATCGGCTCCGGGTGGTGGTCACGGCGGGGGAGGGCGGTCGGCTGGATGGCGCCGGCGCCCGCCCGGGGCATCGGCTCTCGAGCGCGCGGCCCCTGCATCCCTATCCGGCGCGGCTCTACGCGGACGGTGCGGCGGTCGTGCTGCGGCTCGGGCATGGGAGCGTCGTGCCGGGGGCCAAGCTGGCCAGCTACGCCGCCAACGTCGCGGCCACGCGCTCGGCCCGCGCGGAGGGTGCGCACGAGGCGCTCCTCGTCGACGCGGACGGGACCGTGCGCGAGGGAGCCACCAGCAACGTCTTCGCCGTCCACGGCGACGTGCTCCGGACCCCGCCGCTCGGCGCCATCCTGCCGGGGATCACCCGCGGGGAGGTGCTGGCGCTGGCGGGGGAGCTCGGCCTGCGGGCCTCGGAAGCGCCGCTGGACGCGCTCCGACTTCGGGAGGCGGACGAGCTCCTCCTGACGAGCACCGTCCGAGGCGTGATGCCCGTGACCCGGCTGGACGGCGAGCGCGTGGGCACGGGGCTTCCGGGGCCCTGGACCGAGCGCCTCCGGGCCGCCTGGGAAGCGGCCTGGCCGGGGCGCCTGGAGCGTCCCTGAGCGGGTCCGCCAGGCGCGCTCCGCCGATTGACCGGGCACGAGCCCCGCGCTACGCCTCCCGGCCCCGAGGTCACGATGTCCGATACCAGCAAGACCCGCACGCGCCGCAACCTCCGCAAGGCGAACATGGGCAAGGCCCGCAAGAAGAAGCTCGCCAAGGAAGGCACGACGCCGTCCTTCCCGATCCACCCGGAGAAGGCGAGCGCCGAGAAGCCCGCGCAGGGCTGAGCCCCGCGCGCCGGCTAGTGCAGCGTGTGGTTCTCGCCGTCGTGCTCGACCGTGGGGACCCCGAGCTCTCGGCTGCTCCGCGGACGGGCAGCCCGGAGCACGCGTAGCTGCGCGTCACGCTCCCGCGTCTCCGCCTCCCTCAGCGCGACCTCCGCGGCCGCCTCGGCGCGGGCGATGGCCTCTTCGCGCTCGCGCTCCTCGGCGTCCATCTCCTCGAGGCGCTCGCGGTGGCGCCGGCGACGCTTCCGCCAGGCCCAGACAGCGAGGAAGGCCGCCGCCGTGAGCGGGGTCCCGCCGCCGAGCAGCCACGCCAGGGACGAGGTCCGACCCTCGACGTCCTCGCGCCAGGTTCGCTCGAAGTCGACCAGCGACCAGCCGTAGGCGCCGCGCAGCGCGGCCTCGAAGCCGGCGCCCTCGCGCACCTTCGACACCAGCCGCGGGAAGCGATCGGGGCCGGGATGCGGTGCCCGGAGGAAGCGTACGAGGGACGCCGCCTGCGCGTAGGCCAGGCTCACCCCCGCCGTGTCGTGCGGGAAGCTCGCGTCGAGGTCCCGGAGCCGATGCAGCCGGCCGCCCCCGCTCGCGTCGAAGAGCGTCCGGAAGCGCGCGAGGTCGTGCTCCTCGGCGTGCTCGATGGCGACCCCCTCGACGAACCAGCGCGGCAGGGGCCGGCCCGCCACCGCCCGGCGCAGGGCCACGTGGCTGAGCTCATGCACGAGCACCTGCGGCGCGTCGCTCGGCTCCCAGCTGGCCGGCGCCGTCAAAGAGACGCCGATGAGGCCGCGGCTCGGGATGGCGACGCCCACGGCGTAGCGCGGCGTGCCCGGGACCAGCGCCCGGAGCTCCTCCGGGCTCGCCGCGATGCGGATCTCGACCTCGTCCCCCACGTCTTGGCCCAGGTCCGCCTCGAGCTCGGGCCAGGCCTTGGCGTGCGTCGCGCGAAGCTCGGGCAGGCGCTCTTCCACGTCCGGGCGGTAGACCCAGGTCACGCTGCCTTCGCGGAGGCGCCGGTACTCCGGGGGCAGGTCCGGAAGGGGGGCGAGGGGCGCCTCGTCGGACCATCCGCGCACATCGGCCGGCTGCGCGACGCTCGAGCGCGGGATGAAGAGCACGAGGCCCACCAGCGCGAGGAGGAACGCGAGGGCAAGCCACCCTCCGTTCGGCTTCCCCCGTTCTCGGCGGACGTTCACCCCCATGCAGACGCTGCAGGACGCCGGGCGTTCCTCACTCCCGGTCCGGCCCTGGTCGAAAGCGTAGCAGAGGGGTCGTCTCGTTCGCACCGCCGTCCCGGCGAAGCACGAAGGCCGCGACCACCCCGCCGAGGAGCGCGGCCCCCACGACGTAGGGCCAGTTCTTGCGGAACCAGCGCCGGGCCGGGCGCCCCTCCTCCTCGGGCGCGGGGTCCGCCGGCTCCTCGACCTCCGGCGGGGCAGCCGCGGCGGCCTCCTCGGGGGTCGCGACGGCGTCCGGGGCCCCCGAGGGGCCTGCCTCCGGTGGCGCCTGGCCGTCCTCCTCCGGTGGCGCCTCGGCGAGCCGGCGGGCGCGTTCGGCGGCGCGGACGACGAGCTCTGGAGCGTCCTCCGGCGAGCGCACGCCCGCGAAGAACGCCCCGGCCTCGACGGCGAAGATCTCGACCTCGAGGCCCGTCCCGGCGCGGCTCAGGACCGCGAGGGCGTCGGCGCCGGCCACGCGTCCGAGGCGCTGGAGCGCGCGCGCGTCCTCGTCGCCGAAGCCGAGGGAACGCCGGAGGCCGCGTACCCGGCCGAGGCCGTCGTCCTCCCGGGGCGCGGGCTCACCCCGCAGCGCCGCGCGGAGTGCCGGATCGCTCGGTCGGGCGATGCCGCGACCCTCGAGGGCGCCTTCGAGGGCACGCGCCGCCTCGATGAGCTCGGGCGCCGGGTCCCCGCGGACGACGACGGCGACGCGGTAGGCGTTCTGGGCGGCGGCGCTCGCGCTCCAGGCGAGCACGGCGACGAGGGCGAGCACGGCGACGTGGGCGAGCACGGCGACGTGGGCGAGGCGGGCGTTCATCGACGCTCCTTGAACCAATCGCCGCGGCCGAGCTCGATGTGCTCGAGGGTCAGGCCCTGGGGCGGCGCCGTGGGTCCCGAGTCCCGCCGCGTCACGCCCGGGCCGAGCAGCTCCGTGATGCGCTCCGGGCGGATGCGCTGGCGGCCGACCTCGACGAGCGTCCCGGCGAGGATGCGGACCATGTGCTTCATGAAGGCGTTCCCCTCGACCACCAGCGCCAGGAGCTTCTCGTTGCCGAGGGCGCCGGCGACGAGCTCCACCGAGAGCATCTCCCGCACCGTGTTCTCGCGCTTGTCGTCCATGGCCCGGAAGGCCTGGAAGTCGTGGGTGCCGACGAGGCGAGCGCAGGCGTCGCGCATGGCCGGCAGGTCCAGGTAATCGCCGAGCGTCGTGCGCGGGCGGGGCCCCTTCCGCGCGTCTCGCGGGCCGAGCTGCCAGGCGCGGCGCCGGCTGAGCGGATCGCGGCTCTCGCCGATGCGGAAGAGGTAGCGGTAGCGCTTCCACACGCTGTCGTGGCGCGGGTCGTAGCGGCGGTCGACGGGGAACGCCTCGTGGATGGCGACGTCCCGGGGCAGGAGCCCGTTCAGACCGAGGCGCCAGCCCCGGGGCGGGATCTCGCGGTCGACGGCGAAGGAGGCGATCTGCCCCGCCGCGTGCACGCCTGCATCGGTGCGGCTGCAGCCGCGGAGCCGGCTGTGCCGGAGGCCCATGGCGTCGAGGGCTTCCTCGATGGTCGCCTGCACGGTCCGCTGCTTCGGCTGGCGCTGCCAGCCGCGGAACTCCGTGCCGTCGTAGGCGATCTTCAGCCGCACGCCGTAGGGCAGCTCCGGCGGCGCCTTCGGCATGGGCTCAGAAGCTCAGGCCGAGCCCGCCGACGTAGGCGATGTCGTCGCCGACGCGGATGCCGTTCTCCGCCGTCGAGCCGAAGGCCTCGAAGAAGAAGAAGCTGTGGTTGATGCCCCACTCCTGCGCGAGGTTCCGGCCGGCGCGGGGGTTGATCCAGTCGAGCTCGAGGGCGACCTGCACGGCCCAGCGCAGGCCCACGGCCACGCCCGAAGAGGTCTCGATGGAGCCGACGCGCTCCCGCGCCTGGATGAGGTCGAGGCCGATCTTGCCGGTGACGACGATGGGAATCCCGAGCTCGCGTGCGAGCACGTCGGCGCGGAGCACGGCCATGAAGCCGAAGGGGAAGATGCGGAACGAGGCGCGCTCGTCGGCGCGGTTGGCGCAGGCGAGGTCCTGGCAGGCGTTCGCCCGGTACTCGGCCCACTCGAAGGAGAGGCCGCCGCCGATGCGGCCGACGTAGGGGATGCGCAGCGGCAGGAAATCGAGCTCGAGGCCGACGAGGGGGCCGCGCTGGTCGCCATAGACGGTCTGGAAGTTCCGGTTGGCGTCCGGCTGGTAGGCGCCGATGCGAAGCTCGAGCGCGTAGTTTTCCGAGTCCTCGTAGGGCTGACGGTAGCGGTCCGAGTACTGGTCCTCGTAGACCTGCGCCGAGGCGCTCGCGCTCGTCCCGAGAGCCGCCGCCGCCAGGAGGAGCGCCGCGGCGCTCGTGCGTACCCCGTTCATCGAAGGACTCCCTCGGCGCCGAAGCGCCGGCGCCACGCGAAGAGCGCGACGAGCGCGAAGGCCATGCTCGCTCCCCCGCTCCCACCGGCATCGCAGCCGTCGGGGCAGGTGTCGACGTCCATGCCTTCACGCGCCATGTCGTCGAGCGCGTCGCAGAAAGCAAAGGTCTCGACGCGAGTGACGCACACGCCCTGGCTGAGGACACCGACGTTCTCGGCGTTGTCGAAACCCGCCACGTAAACGCGCGTCGACTCGCCTACGCCGAGCCGCAGGTCCGACGTCGGGTTCACGGTCGCCGACGCCACGAGCTCTTCGGTGGTCTCGAGGGCGGCAACGCCCGTCGGCACCATGCCGGGGACCAGCAGGTCACTGTCCGCGCAGGTCTTGAGCGACGTGTCGGCGAAGAGCTGGTAGCGGATCCGATTGTCCGTAAGGTCGTTCCACGACAGGGAGACCTGCGAGTTCCCGGAGACGGCGTCCTGTTCGAAGGTCGGCGCAATCGGCGGCGTCGGATCGACGACCACTTGCTGTGTGACGAAGGTCGTTCCGTCGTCGTTCCCGAGACTGTTCGGGGTATCGAAGAAGTAAACCGTGAGGACGTCGCCCTCCGCGGCGTCGGTCTCGCAAGCGTCCGAGCCGCTGCCGGTGCCCATGAGCAGCTCGTCCAGGGTGATTTCGAGCGTCTCGTCCGCGACGGATTCGGGACCGATGTCGTCGCACAGGTTCGAGATGTCCCCGGTACGATTCTCTGCGCTGGAGCAGTCGAGGCTACCGGCGCCGCGCCAGACCTGAAGCTGGCTGTTGCCCGTGCCGTCGATGCTGAACGTCAGCGTGGTGGCACCACGGGACGCCTCCGATTCGCAGTCGGCGGCGTTGACGCCCTGGTTCACTCGTCCCTCCGCCTCCGTTCGGATGCCATCGGGGCCGTTCCCGGGGCCATCGATGGACGTCAGCGTGACGCGGAAGACCTGCGCGGAGACGCCGCTGGCCTGGACCAGGACGAGGGCGCTGGCGGCGAG
Source organism: Myxococcota bacterium (assembly GCA_038750805.1). Taxonomy (GTDB): domain Bacteria; phylum Myxococcota_A; class Polyangia; order Polyangiales; family Houyiibacteriaceae; genus CALCTH01. The sequence continues at coordinate 10,930 of JBCDGX010000031.1, read as the reverse complement.
GAGGATTCGAGTGCGCATCGCTCCGGGCTCCCTTAGCAAACCCGGGGCCGCGGCGCCCCCGCGAAAGGACGCGCGCTTTGTGGCCTTCGGGCGAGGAGGTGGAGCGTCAGGGCGGCGCAAGGACGGCGCGACGATGACAAGTTGTCAGTCCGCCAGGGCATCACGAGGAACGGGTCCCGAGGACCCCCTCCGCGATCTGCACCGCGTTGAGGGCCGCGCCCTTCCGGAGGTTGTCGCTCACGACCCAGAGCTGGAGCCCGCCGGGGTTGCCGACGTCCTCGCGGATGCGGCCTACGTAGACCGGGTCCGTGCCTGCGGCGTCGATGGGCTCGGGGAAGCGGCCCGCGCCGAAGTCGTCGACCACCTGCACGCCCGGCGCGGCCTCGAGGAGCGCCCGGGCCTCCGCCGGGCCGAGGGGCCGCTCGAGCTCGAGCGTCACCGCCTCGCTGTGGCCGGTCAGCACCGGCACGCGCACCGCCGTCGGCGACACCCGGATCGCCTCGTCGCCGAGGATCTTCCGGGTCTCGTGGACCATCTTCAGCTCCTCCTCCTGGTAGCCGCTCGCCTCGTCGCGGCTCCAGTGCATGAGCAGGTTCCCGGCGAGGAGGCCGCCGAGCGTCGGCTCCTTCGCCTCCTCCGTGCGATCCGCCGTCCCGCCGGCGACGCGCCCGCGCTGGGCCTCGAAGGCCTCCATGGCAGGCCGCCCGGCGCCACTGATGGCCTGGTAGGTGGCCACGATCACGCGACGAATGCGCGCCGCGGCGTGGATGGGCTGCAGCGCCACGACGAGCTGGATCGTCGAGCAGTTCGGGTTCGCGATGATGCCCTTCGGCCGCGTGGCGGCGGCCGCGCGGTTCACCTCCGGGACCACCAGCGGCACCTCCGGGTCCATGCGCCAGGCCGAGCTGTTGTCGACGACGAGCGCGCCGGCCGCGGCGGCGACGGGGCTCCATTCCCGCGAAGGCCCGCTCCCCGCCGAGAAGAGCGCGAGGTCGACGCCCTCGAAGACATCCGCCTCGAGCGCGCGGACCTCGTGCATCCCGCCGGCGAAGGGGACCTTCACCCCCGCGCTTCGGGCCGAGGCCACGGGGACGATCTCGCGCACGGGGAACGCACGCTCCTCGAGGATGTCGAGCATGGCCCGTCCGACCACGCCGGTCGCGCCGACGACGGCGACCCGAAAGTCCTTCATGGGGGACGGCTACCGCTACCGCTCGGGCCGGTCAAACGACCGAGGAGGGCCGAGCCTCGCCTCGCGCCGCTGGCGGTGGGGGGCATCCCGGCTACACCGGGCCCAGCCGAGGAGCGACATGAAGAACGCGGCCACCCTGATCTCGATCCTGCTCACCAGCGCCGTCGCGCACGCCCAGGGGGTGCCGACGCCCGCCGAGGCCGCCGCCGTTCCGCCGCCCCCGCCGGGGACCACGGGCCCCGACGCGGCGACGCTCGCCCAGCTCAGCCAGCCCGGAGGCCTGAGCGCCGACGAGGCCGCGGCCCGTGCCATCGCCACGGCGCCTTCGCTCGAGCGCGCCCAGGCCGCCGTGGTGGTGGCCGAGGCTGGCGCTCAGCAGGCGCGGCTCGCGCTCTTTCCGAACCTCGAGGCGAGCGCGCGCTACACGCGGCTCAGCCGGGTGACGAACCCGGACTTCGGGGTGGGGCTCGGCGAGGCCGATCCGGCGGCGCTCGAGACGCTCCTCGACAGCCTGAACGATCCCGCGAACGAGATCCTCTGGCGCGGCCTCAGCGAGGGGCTGAGCGGCGACGCCTTCGCGTTCCCCGTGCTGCTCAACAACTACGCCTTCCGCGCGAGCCTCACCTATCCGGTCTCGGACCTCTTCTTCACCATCCGCCCCGCCTACGAGGCCGCGCTCCAGGGCGTGGAGACCCAGGAGGCGCAGCTCGCCGTCGAGCGCCGGACCGTCGCGCTTCAGGCGCGGGAGGCCTACTACGAGGTCGCGCGGGCGCGGGCGACGCTCATCGTCGCCGAGAAGTCCCTCGAGCAGGCGCAGGCCCAGCGCGACCAGGTCGCCGTGCTCGTCGAAGGGGGCACGGCGGCGCGCGTCGACCTGCTGCAGATCGAGGCGCGGCTGGCGCAGACGCAGGTCTCCCTGGTGCGCGCCCGTGGTGGCGTCGTGCTCGCCGAGCGCGCGCTCCAGGTCGCGCTGCACGCGGAGCGGGACGAGGCCATCCGCATCGGCGAGGACTTCACGGACGTGCCCGAGCCGCCGGCCGGCGACGTCCCGAGCTTCATCGACCGGGCCATGCGGAGCCGCGCGGAGGTCGTGGCCCTCGAGCGCCTCGAGCGCGCGCGGGAGGAGTCGGTGCGCTCGGAGCTCGGCCGCCGGTACCCGCAGCTCCTGCTCCAGGGCAACATCGACGTGGCGAACCCGAACCAGCGGATCATCCCGCAGCAGCAGGAGTTCAACACCACCTGGGACCTCTCGCTGATCCTGCGCTGGTCGCCGAACGAGTACGGGGACGCGCGACAGCGGGTCGCGGCCGCCCGGGCGCAGATCGAGGAGGTGCGGGCCGATCGCCGCCGCCTCGAGGACGCCGTCCGCCTCGAGGTCGAGCAGGCCTTCGAGACCTACCGGGCCGCGCGGGAGGCGCTCGCCGCGAGCGAGGTGAACGTGCTCGCCGCCGAGGAGACCTACCGCGTGCGCTTCGACCAGCTTCGCGCCGGCGCGGCCGTGACGACCGATCTCCTCGACGCGGAGACGGCGCTCACGCGCGCCCGCCTCGAGGCGGCGGACGCAGCCATCGGGCTCCGGCTCGCGCTCACGCGCCTCCGCTACGCCATCGGGGACGACGAAGGGGCCCTCGCGCTCGCCGACGAGGAATAGCGGGAGGGGCGGTAACCTCGGCGGGCCGGACTGGGTCCTTTCATCGATGGAACCGCTCACCCCGCTCGTGGTCGCCGCTCAGGCCGGCGACCGAGACGCCTTCACGCGCCTCGTGGCGCGCACGTCGGACGCCGCCCTCGCGCAGGCGCGCCGCACCCTCGGCGACGCCGCGCTGGCCGAGGACGTCGTGCAGGACGCCATGCTCGACGCCTACCTCCGCCTCGGGCAGCTCGAGGAGCCCGCGGCCTTCGTGGGATGGCTGCGTCGCGTCGTGCACAAGCATGCCGACCGTCGCCTGCGGAAGAGGCGTGAGCGGCCCGCCGAGGTCGAGGCGGCGACCCGCGCCCCCTCCGCGGAGGAGCTCGCCGCGCAGGCCGAGCGCCAGGCCTCCGTGCACGCTGCGCTCGACGGCCTGCCCGAGCACGAGCGCGAGGCCGTCGCGCTTCACTACCTGGCGGAGCTGCCCGTGCGCGAGGTCGCCGGGGCCCTCGACGCGAGCGAGTCCGCCGTAAAGAAGCGGCTCTGGTCCGCGCGCCGGCGTCTCCGGGAGCCGGCCGAGCGCATGCCGCGCCCGGCCGTCGCCACGCGCGTCGCGCTCTTTCTCGCCATCCGCGCGGGCGACGTCGCCGCCACGAAGGGGCTCCTCGCCGAGGCGCCGGGCCTCCTCGCGGCGCCGGAGCGCTGGAGCGACGATGAGGCCTTCGCGGCGGGCACGACGCTCGCCCACGGGCTCACGCCCCTCGTGCTCGCGGCGCGGCGGGGGGACCTCGCGATGGTCGACACGCTCCTCGCGGCGGGGGCGTCGCCGGCGGGCATGTGCGCGTGCGACGCGGGAGAGACGGCGGTCTGGGCGGCCTTCCGCGGCGGGCATCATGCCGTGGCCGCGCGCCTGCTCGAGCGGGCGCCCGAGCTCGCCGACCGACCCGCGGGGCCGGCGGGCTGGACCTGCCGGGACCTCGCGCGCTGGCGACGGGACCCGGCGCTCCTGGCGCTCCTGGGTGAGACCGGGGAGCCCGCCCCGGCGCCGGGGCCCTCGCCGTGGCCGCGCGCGGGCAGGCTCGAGACCGGGCTCAAGGCCGTGGACCTCTGGGCGCCGCTCCACGCCGGGGACCTCGTCCGCGTGCATGGGGCCGCCGAGACCGGGCTGATGGTCCTGCTCGCCGAGCTCTCCCGGGTCGTGGCGGCCGCCGGCGGCGTGCCCGTCTGGGTGCCCTTCGCGACGCATGCCTGGCAGCGGGGCGAGCTCGCGGAGGTGGCCGCGACCTACGGGCTCGACGGGACCGTGCGCATCGCGCCCGAGGGACAGCTCGACGCGGCCCGCAGCATGGCCCGCGCCGCCCGTGAGACGGCCTTCACGGCGGTCTTCGTCTTCGAGCGCGAGGGGCATCGGGCGCAGGTGGACGCCTCGCTCCCCGGGCTCCGCGAGGACGCCGATCTCGTCGTGCGCGTGCGTCCCTGGGCTGCGGTGACGAAGGGCGAGCTCGCGCCGCCGGCGCACGCGGGGGCGGACGTGGATCTCGTGACGAGCCCGGAGCTGGCGGCGGCGGGCGTCTGGCCGGCCATCGACCCGGAACGCAGTCGACGGCGCTCGGAGGGGGAGGGCGCGCTCGCGCCCCGGGCGCGCGCGGCGCTCGCCGGGCCCGCGCGCGAGGGGCTCCTCGCCTACCTCCGGCAGCCCTTCGAGGTCTGCGCGCCGGACACGGGGCGGCCCGGCGAGCACGTGCCCCGGGCCACGCTCGAGGCGGACGTGGCGCGACTCCTCGCGTAGGCTCGCGCCGGTGACCGTCGTCGTCGCCGCCGCCGTGGCCTTTCGCGGGGACACCGTGCTCGTGACCCAGCGCCTCCCGAAGGCGCACCTCGAGGGCGCCTGGGAATTTCCCGGCGGGAAGCTCGAGCCCGGCGAGGCGCCGGAAGCGGCCCTCGTCCGGGAGTGTCACGAGGAACTCGGCGTCGAGGTGCGCGTCGAGGGCATCCTCGAGGTCACCTTTCACCGCTACGACGTCCGGGACGTGCTGCTCCTCTTCTATCGCTGCACGCTCCCGGACGACGCCGTCGTGCAGCACCTCGGCGTGGCGGACCATCGCTGGGCCCGCGCCGACGCCCTCGACGGGCTGGAGTTCCCGCCGGCCGACCGGCCCGTGCTCACCAAGGTACGCGCCATCCTCGGCGCCGCGGCCCTCAGACCTTGAAGCCGCTCGCCACGTCGTCGAGGGCGTGCGCGAGGTTCTGGAGCTCCACCGACGAGCGCTGCGCCTCGGCCGCGCCCTTCGTCGTGCTCCGGGCCGCGTCCGCCACCGACGTAATGTTGTCGGCGATCTCCGCCGAGCCGCGCGCCGCCTCGGCGATGCTCCGGGCGATCTCCTGGGTGGTCGAGCGCTGCTCGTCGACGGCCAGGGCGATGCTGCCCTGGATCTCGTTCACGTTGTCGATGATCACGCCGATGCGGTCGATGGCGTCGACGGCGCTCCGCGTGTCGACCTGAATCGCCTCGATCTTCGCCGAGATCTCCTCGGTGGCGCGGGCCGTCTCCTTGGCGAGCTCCTTCACCTCGTTGGCCACGACGGCGAAGCCCTTGCCGGCGGTGCCCGCGCGGGCGGCCTCGATGGTCGCGTTCAGCGCCAGGAGGTTGGTCTGCTGCGCGATGGAGGTGATGACCTTGATCACCTTGCCGATCTCCGCGGAGCTCTCCCCGAGCTTGCCCACGGTCGTGTTCGTCGAGCGCGCCACGGAGACGCCCTCCGTCGCGACCTTCGCGGCGCTCTTGGCGTTCTTCGCGATCTCCTTCACCGACGCGCCGAGCTCCTCGACGCCCGCGGCGACGGTCTGCACGGAACGCGAGACCTCGTCCGCCGACGCGCTCACGACGTCCGCCTGCTGCGTCGTCTCCTCGGCGTTCGCGGCGAGCGTCGTCGCGAGCTCCCCGATGGTGCGCGAGGCGTGGCCGAGCTCGCCGCTTCCGCGGACGACCTCGCGCACGGGGGCACGGAAGTTCGTCACCAGGTCCGCGACGGCCTTGCCGAGCTGACCGAGCACGTCATCGCCACTGGTCGAGACCTCGACGGTGAGGTCGCCGCGGCCGGCCTTCTCGGAGGCGGCCCGAATGGCGTCCGCGCGGCGCTGGTCCTCGGCGGCCTTCGCCGCCTCCTCGGCCTCGCGGGCTTCCTTCTCCGCGGCCAGGCGCGTCTGCTCGGTCACATCCTCCCAGGACATCATCAGGCCGAGGTCTTCGCCCGCGGCGCCGTCGACGGCGCTCACGAGCACCGTGTAGGTGAGGTCGCCGAAGCGGAGCGTCGCCTCGTGCGGCAGCGCCGACCGATTCGCGAGGATGCGTCGCTGATGTGAGGGGTCCTTGTGGAACACGTCGATGCACTCCCCGAGGACCGCCGCCGGCGGGACCGGGAGGTGCGCCTTGATGCGCTCGAGGAGCCGCTCCGCCGCCGGGTTCAGGTAGCGGATGAAGAGCTCCGCGTCGGTCTGCATGAGGGCGAAGGGCGCCTGGTCCACCATGGCCTGGGTCCGCGCCATCGCTTGGCTGCGGCGCTGCTCGCGCTCGGCCTCGGCCCGCTCCTCCGTGACGTCCTGCCAGGTCACCATGTAGCCGAGGTCCTCCCCGGCGGAGTCGGCGATGGGCGCCACGAGGAGCGAGAAATGCGTCTCGCCGAGCGTGATCGAGGCCTTCCGCGGGAAGTTCGACTTGTTCGCCAGCATCTTCCGCTGGTGCGAGGGGTCCGCGTGGAAGACGTCGATGCTCTGGCCCTTGATGTCCTCGGGCGCGACGGGCAGGTGCTCCCGGACGCGCTGAAAGAGGGACTCGGCGGCCGGGTTCATGTCCCGGATGACGAGATCCGGGTCGGCCCGCATCACGGCGAAGGGCGCGCTCGCGATCATCGCCGCGGCGGCGTCTCGGTTGGCGTCCGCGGCGGGTACCAGGGACACGTAGGGTACGGCCGGCCCCCCGGCTGGAATGCTCTCCTGCGTCATCGGCGTCTTTCCTCGGAAAGAGCTAACGGCACGGACGGTCTGGTCTAGAGCCAGGTTTTGTGAAGGTATCGTATCGAGTAATCGGTACGGACGCTCACGCCTGCGCTTGCGCGATGGCCGGGGCTCCCTCGAGCGAGACGCGCGCGGTCAGCGGGCCCTTGCCCACGTCCTCCCGGCGCACGCCGACGCCGACGTCGGTGCCGAGCACGGCGTGCACGGCGTCGACGATCATCGGGACCAGAGCCGTGAAGCTCGCGTCGTCGTTCGGCGCGCGGAGCCGGTCGGGCACGCGGACCAGGAGCTCCCGGGCGTCGAAGGCGAGGCTCGGCAGGCGCGGGTCGCGGGCCAGGATCCCCGCCGCGGCGAGCGCCCGCCGGAGCGCGTCCTCGAGGCGGTGCTGGAGCGAGCCCTCGAAGGCGCGCTTCCGGAAGAAGAGCAGGCCACGCCGGCCCTGCTCCTCGTCGTAGCTCCAGTCGGCCCCGTGACCGACCAGCACGACGCCCGGGCCGTCCTCGACGTGCGAGTAGTCCGCCACGTCGATCAGCAGCTCCTCGTCGCCGAGCAGGTCCCGCGAGATCCACTCGTGGAAGACCGGGATGAGCGCCGCCGATTCCGGCGCACCCGGGGCGGCGAAGAGCTTGACCTGGACGCGTTCGGCGCCCGCGAGGGAGGTGCTCATCGTCTTTCCTTCACTCCGCCGGGGCCGGCGCAGGGCCGCCGTGCGCTTCGCTGGCATCCAGGAGATCGCGGGCGGCCACCTCCGAGGGGCGCTTGCCGGCCTTGATCGCCGCGGCCGTGAGCCGCGCGTAGGCCGCGTGCGCCGCCTCGAGGAAGAGGTTCGCCTCGTCGAGGTTCCGGTGGCTGAGCTCCGCATCCTCGGCCGCCCAGCGGCGGGACGCGTGCATCTTGAGCAGGTAGCTCGCGAACTTCCCCTTCGCGAAGGGGTCGTGGAAGAGCGCGGTCTCGTGCAGGTGCTCGCGGAACTTGTCGACGACGTCGCCAGGCTCGTCGCGCACCTGCACCTCGAGGTGCTCGAGGAGCGCCTTGGCGGCCGTGAGCATGGAGCCGAAGGCCTTCGCGCCGGCCTCGGCGTAGCGGCCGGCTTCGTCGAGGGCCTGCGCCGCGTCGAGTTCCTGCTCGGCGGTCTGGAGACCATGCTCGACCCAGGGGACGATCTCGCCCGCGCACTCGCCGACGCCGAGGTCCCCGATGCCGAACTCGCGGGGGTCCCGCCAGTCGCGGTAGTGGTCCGGGCTCTCCTCGTAGCTCGGGACCTTCATCAGCGGCTTGAGGAGCTTCTTGAGCTCGCCCTTGCCCACGCGCTTCACGAAGGCCTGGAAGCTCTCGTCGCCATCGCGCTGCGCGACGTAGGCATCGGTCAGGAGCTTCACGGCCTCGGGGACGTTCTTCGAGGGGACCGCGCCGACGACCTGCCCGTAGGAGCCGGCGTTCTGCGTCCACTGGCCGCCGAGGACCACGTTGAAGTGCGGCACCTTCCGGCCGCCCACGTTGCGCGCGACGCCGAGGAAGCCGAGGTCCGCCACGTGGTGCTGGCTGCAGCCGTTGAAGCAGCCGCTCGCCTTGATGCGCAGCTTCTGCACGGCCGGGTCGAGCTCGTCGCCGAGCACGCGGAGCTGGCGCCGGAGCTCGCCCGTGACGCCACGGCTCGCCGCGATGCCGAGCTTGCAGGTGTCCGTGCCCGGGCAGCTCGTCGGCTCGTAGATCGTCCCCGCGCCGGCGTCGGCGAGGCCGATGGCCTTCAGGCGCTCGAAGAAGGCGAGGGCGTCGGCCCCGCTCAGCCAGCGGAAGACGACGTTCTGGTCGACCGCGAGGCGGCAGCTCTTCTCGCCGGTGTAGGCGCGCATCAGCTCGGCGAAGACCCGAGCCTGGTCCGACGTGAAGTCGCCGAGGGGGCAGGTCACGGTCGCCGCGAAGTAGCCCTCCTGGGCCTGCGGGCGGAGGTTCGTCGCGGCCCAGCGGCGGAAGGCCTCCGGGGCGTCCTCGGGGGAGCGGCCCCGCGGGACGGATGCCGGCGACGTCCGCGCCGGAGAGGTCTTCGAGGTACGCCGTCCAGCGCGGGTCCGGCCGGAGGAGGGCGCGCTCCTCGGCGACGAGGCGACGAAACTCCTCGATGCCCGTCTTCTGGACGAGGAACTTGATGCGCGCCCGCGCCCGGGACTGCTTCTCACCGAGGCGCGCGAACACCCGGCACACGGCCTGGGTGATGGGGAGCAGCTCCTCCTCGGGGCAGAACTCCGTGAGCACCTTGGCCTCGACGGGCACGGCGCCGAGGCCGCCGCCCACCACGATCTCGAAGCCGCGCTTCCACTCCCCGTCGACCTCGCGGACCTTCGCGACGGCGCCGAGGTCGTGGAAGGTGACGAGGCCGCAGGGCTCGTCGTGGCAGCCGCTGAAGGCGATCTTGAACTTCCGGCCGAAGTCCTGGACGTCCGGATGCCCCAGCAGGAACTCCTTCGAGGCCTCCGCGTAGGGCGTCACGTCGAAGGACTGGCTCGCGCACACGCCGGCGTAGACGCAGGCCGTGATGTTCCGGACCGAGTTACCGCAGGCCTCGCGCGTCGTGATGCCGACCGAGGCCAGGCGCCGGTGCATGTCCGGCGTGTCCTCGATGTGCACGAAGTGGAGCTGGATGTCCTGGCGCGTGGTGACGTGGAGGATGCGGTCCGAGTACTCCTCGGCGCACTCCGCCATGACCTCCATCTGGTCCGCCGTGACGAGGCCGTAGGGGTTCTTGATGCGCTGCATCCCCGGAGCGTCGAAGACCGTGTCGACGCCCTTGGTGGCCTCCGAGGGAAACGCGAGCTTCCGGGGCCCGTTGCCGTCGTTACGCAGACCGTTGTCGTAGCGCTGGCCATAGGCGCCACGGCGGAGGCGTGTCTCGGCGAAGAGCTTGTCGTCGATGGACCCCGCCTTCTTGCGAGCGATCTGCTCCTCGAAGACGTCGATCTCCTTGCCCAGGTCGGCCGGAATGGCGCCTTCGAGGCGCTCCTTCCACGTCGTGGCGGTCATGACGCCACTCTTCCGAAGTTTGCGCATGGGTCAAGTAGGGAATCGCCCGCGGATGCGCGAAAGTCCAAAATGTATAGACTTTATTGCGGTATATTGACGCACCTTTTTAGTGTTGTACTCCGCGCCAGAGTCCCGTTCGGGGGCTCCGCGCCAGCTTTTTTCGTGCTGCCTTGACAGCCCCCGGCGCGAAGGCTAGCTACACCAGCCCTCGCGGGGGCCGAGTCCCACGCGACGCTCCTTCGAGCACCCTTCTTCGGGGATCGTCTAATGGCAGGACTCCAGATTCTGGTTCTGGCTATCTAGGTTCGAATCCTAGTCCCCGAGCCGCCCACCAGGGCACCCCAGGCCCCATCGTCTAGTGGTTAGGACATCGGCCTCTCACGCCGGTAACAGGGGTTCGAATCCCCTTGGGGTCACCACCAAAACGCCCCGCTTCGCGTACGCGAGGCGGGGCGTTGGCTCTTGGGGGAGGCGCTCAGTTCAGCGAATAGGGCACGCTGAGCGCGAAGGGCGCGATGGCCGCTTCGATGACGCGACCGTCCGGCCGGTACATCTGATAGTTCCCGCGCATGGTGCCCCGCGGCGTCTCGAGCATCGCGCCGCTCGTGTATTCGAAGGACTGGCCGGGCGCGAGCGTCGGTTGCTCGCCGACGACCCCGGCGCCCCGAACGTCCTCGCGCTTGCCGAGCTGGTTCTCGATGATCCAGTGGCGCGTCTTCAGCTGGACGGGCTCGTCGTGGCTCACGTTCGTGATCCGCACGCGGTAGCCGAAGACGAAGCGACTCGCGGCCGGATGCGAGCGGTCCTCGAGGTAGAAGGAGCTCACCTCGACGCGGATGCCCTCGGTGGTCGCGTCGCTTCGGGTCTCGTCGCTCATGTCCTGGCCTCTCGAGTGCGCGCCGCCCCCTCCGGGCGGAGCGTGCGCTTCGGCGCGCTGATCCATCGGCTGCCGGCCACTGCGAAGCGGCGCTGCGCGTCTCGGTCCGCCGGCAGGGCGTAGTCGATGCCGACGCGGGGTCCGACGAGGACGTCGTCCGGCGCGGGGCCGGCGTGGGCCTCGAGGCCGCCGGCTCGGT
>JBCDGX010000030.1:0-17003 GCA_038750805.1 Myxococcota bacterium | reverse complement strand
CGCGGATCGCACCCGCGGTGCGTCTCGCGACGACACTCGCTCCCTGAGCGGCGCCGAACGCCGTCGTCGTTGCGTCATCGCAACGACCAGCGCTGGGCTCCGAGACGCCGCCGGCCTTCGCCTCCGGACGAAGTTCGCCTCTTCCGCGCGACTCTGCGGCGACTCGCCCCCGCGACCGGCTCCAGAGCGCAAGGCACCTGCGTCGCGCGGGGAGAATCCCCAGCGTCCCTCCGCCCGCGCGGGCGCCGCGCTGCGGCTCAGCCCTCGTCGGCCTCGCCGTGGTCGTGGTCGTCCGGTCCTTGGACGTGGCCTTCCTGGATCTCCTCGGCCGTCGCGTCACGGATCTCGAGGATCTCCACGTCGAAGTGAAGCTCGAGGCCAGCCATGGGGTGCTGCGGCGTCGCCACGACGGTGTTGCCCTGGACCTTCTCGATCCAGAGCGGGAGCGGGCGCCCGTCCGGGCGCTGCATGAAGAACTGCTCGCCGCGCCCGAGGCTCATCCCGGGCTGGAACTTCGACTTCGGGAGCCGAAGCGACTTCACCTTCTGCTTCTCGCCGTACCCCTCGGCCGGCGGCACGACGGCGACGAGCGTATCCCCCACGGCCTTGCCCTCGAGCTGGCGCTCGAGACCGGGGATCACGTTGCGATGCCCGTGGAGATAGACGAGCGGCCGCTCGGGCTTGCTCTCTTCCAGGGTCTCGCCCGCCGCGTTGCGGAGCACGTAGCGTAGCGAGACGACCTTGTCCTTCGTGATCACCGAGGGGTGCTAGCAGAGCCCCCCAGCGCGCACCATGGAGCGCCCGTGCTCGTCTTCGCCTACGGCTCGAACCTCGACGCCGACGACCTCGGCTCCTGGCTCCGGGGGCGGGGGGAGCTGCCAGCCGCGCGCGGGCGGGCGTGGCTGCCGGACCATCGCCTCGCCTTTCACTACCGGTCCGAGAGCCGCGGGGGTGGCGCCCTCGACGTCGTCCCGGAGCTCGGCGCGCTCGTCCCCGGCGCCCTCCTGCGCGTCCCTCGGAGGACGCTCCGCCTCCTCGACGGGAAGGAAGGCGTGGCAGCCGGGCGCTACGCGCGGGTCCCGGTGGCGGTGCTCACCGAGGCCGGGCGCGTGCTTCGGGCGCTGACCTATCGGGTGCGCCCCGAGCGCGTCGAGCGCGCCCTCGTCGCCCCGACCGACGCCTACGTCGCCGCCTGCCGCCGCGGCCTCGAGCGCTTTCGCCAGCCGCATGACGCCCTCGACGCCGCGATGCACGGTGCCCCGGCTCCGGCCGTGGCGAACGCGCTCTTCGTGTACGGCAGCCTCCGCCGGGGCGCGTCGGAGGCCGGGCGGCTCACGAACTTCCCGCGGAGGGCGGCGCGCGTGCGCGGCCGTCTCCTCGACCTCGGGGCGTACCCCGGGCTCGTCGCGGGAGCGGGCGAGGTGGTCGGCGAGCTCGTGCGCCTGGCCAGCGCCCGCGACGCCGCGAAGCACTTCGATGCCCTCGACCCCTACGAGGACTTCGAGGGCTACGACGCGCTCGATCGCTCGCTCTACCACCGCGGGCTCGTCCGAACGCGCGCGGGCGAGCTGGCCTGGACCTACGTGTTTCGCGGCGACCCTCGTGGCCAGGACGTCCCCGGCGGCGACTGGCTCACGCGGCCGGGAGCGTGAACCAGAAGCGCGCGCCGCCCCCGGGCGCTTCGGTGACGCCCACGGCGCCGCCGGCCCGCTCGACGTGCCGCACCAGGATGGCGAGACCGATGCCGGTCCCCTCGGCCTCGTCGCGCGTATGCAGCCGAACGAAGGGCTCGAAGATGCGTTCTCGGTCCTCCGCGGGCACGCCGGCCCCCCGGTCGTCGACGAAGATGCGCACGAAGCCGTCCGCGTCGCGCGCCGCGTGCACGTGAAGCGCGAGGGTCCCGTCGGCGCCTCGGCCGTACTTCGCCGCGTTGGCGAGGACGTTCTGAAAGACGAACGGCAGCGTGCCCGCGGGCGCGCGCACGCCGGGCAGCGGGTCGCGCCGGAGCGCCGCATCGCCCAGCACGCCGCCCAGCGGGCGGAGGGCGTCGTCCAAGGCAGCGTCGGCGTCGGAATCGACGAGGGGGGTCATCTCCTCTCGGGCGCGGGCGAGCTCGAGGAGATCCTGGACGAGCTGCTGCATGCGCGCGCTCGCGTCCCGCATGTGCCTGAGGAAGCGGAGCCCCTGCGCGTCCAGCACGTCGCGGTAGAGCTCATCCACGAGCTCCGCGTAGGAAGCGACCACCCGCAGGGGCTCCTGCAGATCGTGGGACGCGGCCGACGCGAAGTGCTGGAGATCGCGGTTCGTGCGCTCGAGCTCGCGCGTGCGCTCCGCGACCCGCGCCTCGAGCTCGGCGTTCAGCGCGGCCAGCTTCTCCTGCGCCCCTCGGCGCTCCTCGGCTTCGAGACGGAGCGCGGTAACGGCCGCCCGGAGGGCCGCCGCGCGCGTGAGGCTGCGCCGGCGCAGCAAGATCCCCACGGCGAGGGCCGCGACGAAGAGTGCCGCCGTGACCCCGAGCCCGAAGCTCGGACTCAGGTCCACGGGTCCCCCTCGGACCCCCGGATCAACCGAGATTCCACCCCCACACCTCGACTTTATCGCATGGTCCGCCCCTCAAGTTGGGCGCCACCCCTGCCGTTCCGCCCCGAAGATGGGGGTTTCTGCCGTGAGACGTGTTCCGCCCGCCGACCGCCGGAGCGAACCGGCGGGCCGCGTGCTGCTCGTCGAGGACAACCCCGCGGACGTCGATCTCATCGCGACCTACGTCGGCATGGTGGGCAGCTACGCGGTCGACCACGTGCCGCGGGTGAAGGGCGCGCTCGAGCGCATCGCAGCGGGGGAGCGCTACGACATCGCCCTCGTCGACCTCCAGCTCCCGGACGCGGCGGGCCCGGCCGTGGTGACCCGGCTCCACGCCGAGGCCCCGGAGCTGCCCATCGTCGTGCTGACCACGCTCCGGGGGGGAAGCTCGCTCGCCGAGCGCTGCCTCGAGGCGGGCGCGCAGGACTACCTCGCCAAGAACGAGCTCGGCGTGGCGAGCCTCCGCCGGGTCATCGGCTTCGCCATGGCGCGGCAGCGCGAGGGGAACCTCCGCCGGACCCTCCTGCACGACGACCGGCTCCGCTCCCTCGGGGCCCTGGCCGCCGGCGTGGCGCACGAGGTGAACAACCCTGCGGCCTTCATTTTGGCGAACCTCGAGAGCCTCGAGGACGCCATCGCCGCGAACGCCGCTTCGCTGCCCGACGCGGGCGACATGCTCGCCTCCGTCCGGGAGAGCCGGGAGGGCGTGGCGCGCATCCGGCGGCTCGTCGAGAACCTCCAGCTCTTCGCGCGTCCAGCGCGCGAGCGCGTGGTCGACGTGCCCCTCGGGCAGGTGCTGCGGGAGGCGACGACGCTGGCGATGCCGCGCCTCCGCCAGCACGGGGCCCGGGTCGTCGTCGAAGGCGACCCCCTTCCGAGCCTCGCGGCCTACGAGGGGCAGCTGGCGCAGGTCGTCGTGAACCTCCTCGTGAACGCGGCCCAGGCCATGGGGAGGCGGGGCGGCTTCGTTCGCCTCCGCGGCGCGGTGCACCCGGACGAGATCCGCATCGCCGTGGTCGACGACGGCGAGGGCATTGCGCCGGAGCGCCTGAAGCGCGTCTTCGACCCCTTCTACAGCACCAAGGCCGCCGGCGAGGGCGTCGGGCTGGGGCTCGCGCTCTGTTCGGACATCGCCCAGCGCCACGGCGGCCGCATCGACGTCGAGAGCGAGCTCGGCGGGGGGAGCACCTTCACCCTCGTCCTCCCCCGGGACAACGGGCTCACCCCGCTGACGCAGGCGAAGGACGAGACGCCGACCCTGACGCGCCGCCCCCGCGTGCTCCTCGTCGACGACGAGACGCTGGTGCTGCGCTCCATCCAGCGCCTCTTCCGCAAGGAGGCCGACATCGTCGGGTTCGAGAGCGGGGAGGCCGCCCTCGCGGCGCTGGCGGCGGGAGAGCGCTTCGACGCCGTGATGACCGACCTCATGATGCCGGAGATGAGCGGCGCGGAGCTGCTCGAGCGCCTGGCCGTGAGCCATCCGGACCTCGCGGCGCGGGCCATCGTGCTCACCGGCGGCGTCGACGACGGCCTCAAGGAGAGCTTCGTGGGCGCCGGGCGCCGCGTGCTGGTGGCCAAGCCCGCCACGCGGGCGGACCTCCTCAGCGCCCTCGGCGCCGTCCTCGAAGACGCGCCGGGACTCGATCTGATAAGCTGAAAACGCGGGCAGGTACCGGACGCGAGCCGCGTTCGGCCCCAGACTCACGGAAGCTCCATGATCCGTCGCACGGTCAGATGGGCGGTCCCGGAGACGGGGCATCGCCTCCAGGGGAAGGCCGCGCGCATCGCGCGCCTTCTCCGGAGCCGCGATCCGTTCCGCGTCGACCAGGGGGTCGCGCTGGCGCGCGCGCTCGGAGACGGCCGCATCTTCCGGGACCTGCTCCAGGGCACGCGCTTCATCGTCGACGAGGACGGGATCGGGACCATCGAGCCGGGGCCGAAGCTCCAGCGCGCGGCGCCGGACCGGCCCTATGCCGTCCGCGCCGTGCTGGGCCTCCTCGCGGTCATGCCCGGGCACGCGGCCGCCGACTGGCGCCAAGCGATCAGCGCGCTCGCCGTGGACGCGGCGACCTACCGCCGGCGCGAGGCCGGGGTGCCGACGCCCTTCTCCCTCGCGGGCCTCGAGCGCCTCGAGCGTCTCGACCTGCTCATCGTTGCGCGGCCCCACGGCATCGACGTCGGCGGCAAGAACCTCGCGCTGACGACGCTCCGCATCCTCGGCGGCGAGATCGACTCGCTGGCGCCCTTCCGGCACCTCGAGGGCCTTCGCAACCTCTCGATGGACGATTTCGGCGAGGGCTACCGCACCGAGCCGACGACGCTGCGCAGCTTCGAAGGCGCACGGACGCTGCCGGCGCTGACGAGCCTGAGCCTCTCGGCGCGGCTCCCGGCGGACCTCGGCCCCCTTCGGGGCCACCCGGGGCTCCGCGTGCTCGAGCTCTCGCAGCGCGCGACGGGCGCGGCGCCCCCGCGCTCGCTGGCCGCCATCGGCGACATGCCCGAGCTTCAGCGGCTCCACCTCGGCCTTCGCCTCGACCTCGCGCGCCTCGACCTCGGGACCCTGCCGAGCCTCCGCTCCCTCAGCCTCTTCGGGCAGGTAGAGGACCTCGGGGACCTGAGCCGCTTCCCGGCCCTCTCGACGCTCCGCCTCTTCCGCCCGCCGGCGACCTTCGTCGGGGCGACGGGGGCGCCGGGGCTTCGACTCCTGGAGATCGACGAGCTCGACCACCCGCCCCGGCGCACGGCGTGGCTCGGGGACGTGAAGCGCCTCGCCGTGCGGCGCCTCGACACGCCCGCGCTCGCGTGGCTCCGGGACGCGCGGAAGCTCGAGATCCTCGAGCTGGCCAGCCTGGCGACGCCGGACGTGGCCTCGCTACCGACGCTGCCGAGCCTCGAGGACCTCGTGCTCGAGGGCTGCCCGCCGCTTCACGACCTCTCCTTCCTCGAGCGCCAGCCGCGCCTGCGCCGCGTGTGGCTCGGCGAGGACGTCGAGTGGCTGGAGGACAGCATCGTGCCGGCGTCGATCCGCCCGACGCTTCGCCTCGAGCCCGCGCCGGACTTCTTCCGCGGCTCGCCCTGGCCCTGAGTTTCTTGTCGGCGGCGGGGAATCGTGCGAGCGGTGTGCGGTACGGCCCCGCTCCGCGGGGCACGCAGGAGCTGGATTGACGCGCGCCCTCGCCCTCGCCTTCGCCCTCGCCGCGACCCTGCCGAACGCCCCGGCACGGGCCCAGGAGCCCGCCCCCGAGCCCGACGCCGAGGCCAACGACGCGCCGGACCCGACGCTGCCGGAGACCCTCCTCCCCCGGAGCGGCCAGGACGGCTTCGGCCCGGGCATCCGCTGGGGCTCCGGCTGGGGGCGCTTTCGGCTGGTCGATTACACGATCCTCGGGGTCGGCGCGGCGGCGACGATCACGCTCCAGATCATCGGCCCGGACGCGAACGGCCGCTGGCTTCGGACCAACGCCTTCGACGAGCGCGTGCGCGGGACGCTCCGCGCCCGCTCGCTCCAGCGCCAGCAGAACCTCCGGGACGCCAGCGACATCACGCTGAACCTCGCCATCGGCTTCCCGATCTTCTTCGACGCGATCCTCACGGCGCTCTGGTTCCACGACAACCCGGACGTCGGCCGGGAGCTCGCGCTCCTGGCCATCGAGGCGCAGCTGGTCTCGTCGACGCTTCAGGCGGCGGCGAACATCATGGGCTCCCGCGAGCGCCCCTACGGCCGGAACTGCGTCGACTTCGAGGGCGACCTTCCCGTGGACGCGACGGGCAACCCGCTCGAGGGCGACAACGATTGCCTCGGCCGCGCGCGCTACCGGAGCTTCTACAGCGGCCACACCTCCCAGGCCTTCGCGGCGGCGGCCACGACCTGCGCCGTGCACCGGCGCCTGCCGCTTTACGGCCGCGGGCGCGACTGGCTGGCGTGCGCGGCGGCCACGTCCCTGGCGGCGACGACGGGGCTCCTCCGCATCGCCGGGGACAAGCACTACGCGTCGGACGTCATCTTCGGAGCGCTCACGGGCACGGCCATCGGCTGGATGCTCCCGGCGCTGCGCATGCGTCCGCACCCCCGCCGTCAGGGCGAGTCGCTCACGCTCCGCGTCGTGCCGATGGGGATCGGCCTCGGCGTGCTGGGGATGTACTGATGGCTCGCGTCCTTCTCCTCGCGGCGCTCGCCGTCCTCGCGGCGCCGGCGCTCGCCCAGCCCCCGGCGGAAACCAGCACGGGCGCGACGGAAGACACCGCCGCGACGGAAGACACCGCCACGACCGGGGACACCGCCACGACGGGAGACACCGCCGCGACCGAGGACACCGCCGCGGCGGCCGACGCGGGCCCGCTCGCGGACGAACGCGAGAGTCTCCGGCAGAGCCCGCCGCTCCGGAAATGGCCCCGGCCGACGCCCTGGAGCCTCGGCCGGCAACGAGGCTTCCTGGCCGGTGCCTTCGACGTGGGCTTCATCTACGCCCGGCCCCGCTTCTCGGCGGGTTGGGGGCGCCCCCACGACGATTGGATCGGCGTGGACGTGAACCCGCTCATCGATCCCTCGACCTTCGGTGCCTACGGCGGCATCCGCGTCCGCTGGGGCTTCTTCGACCTGCGCGTCGGGACCCGCTACGGCGTGGCGAACGCCGCGAGCTACCTGAGCGCGAAGCCGCCGGACGAGGTCGACGAGTACACGACGCGCGAGTTCGCCATCCGGGATGGGAGCATCGCGAGCTACCTCTCGAACGAGGCGGAGCTGACGCTCGTCTTCCCCTGGGGCCCCGGCGCCGTCGTGAGCGAGACCTCGGTCACCTTCGTGAGCCGCGTCCCGAGCGAGGACCTGGACGACGACGGAGACGGGGTCGCGGACCGGCAGAACATCGATCGCCGCGTCTACGAGAGCACGCTGAAGATCATCATCGACCCCCCCTGGGTGTGGCGCACGCGCATCGGCTACGCGTTGCGCTTCGGGCCCCGGGACACGCTCGCCGTGGGCGTCGTCGCCGAGCTGGTCGGCAACCCGGACCGCGACCTCATCGTGCTCCGCGCCGGGGCGACCTTCCGCGCGAACGTGAACGCGCGCCTGCAGCTGCGCATGTCGTACATCCCGCCCCTGGTGGCCCGGGACAACCTCGGACGACGGGGCGGTGATTTCGGCCTGCTCAGCCTGCGCTACCGCTGGGCGACCGGCGCCGGGAACCTGAACCGGCGCCAGTTCTTCCGTCCGACGCCGGTGGACCTGCGCGACCCGGATCTCATCTCGGGGACCGGCAGCTTCCGCTGAGGGCAGCGCTCAGCGGTAGGGGCCGGCCTCGCGCTCGGCGCCCACGAGGGTCGCGACGAAACGGCGGAGCTCCCGGGCGAGCCGCTCCGGGGCGTCCACCCCGCGGTGCGCCACGTCCAGCCTTTCCGGTCCCGCCGCGAGAGAGAGCGTGCGTTCGTCGAGGGGCTGGAGCAGCGGGGGCGCCGGCTGCCCGGGCGTCCAGCGGAGCGGCGCGAAGGCGCCACGGACCCGGCCGATCGTTCGGTGTCGAATCCCGGCGGGATCGAGGTGCGCCACGAGAAGCGCCCGCAAGCCACGGACGTTCAGCTCGAGGCGGCCGCGGGCGGCGTCGAAGCGCCCTCCCTCCGCGGCCGCGAGGCGCTGCCAGCGCTCGGCGCTCGGACGGAGCCCGGCCGGGGGCGGGAGCGTCAGCTCCGCGAGGGCGTCGACGAAGAGCTCGGCCCGCGCGGCGAGGTCGCCTTCGCTCCCGAGAGCCAGGAGGTCCAGGCCGCCCTCCCAGCCGTCCGCGACCTGAAAGTCCGCGAGCCCCGCCTGGAGAAGCGCCCCGACGAAAGCCTCGCCCTGCGCCCGCTCGGCGGCCCGGAGGCGATGGGTGCGGGTCCAGCTCGCGGGCGCCGGCACGGTGAAGGCGTAGGGCAGGCCCCGGTCGGCCCCCGCGAGAGGGCCGAGGTCGAGGGGGCGCCCGAGCGCCGGAAAGCGAAGACGCAGGCCCCGCCCGATGGCCCAGGCGCGCACGTCCCCGCGCGACGCGAGGAGCGGCGGGGCGGTCCAGGGAGGCGGGGCACCCAGCACCGGGAGCGTCGCGTGCGCGGCGAAACGCCGCTCGAAGTGGTCGAGGGCCACCGCGAGCCGCCAGCGCACCGGCGGTCCGTCCAAGCGGCTCGGCGGCGCGTCGCTCGGGAGCGTCAGGTAGATGCGCCGCGTCGCCACGCGGAGCTGCTCCTCGCCGAGGTGCTCCGCCCGCTGCACGCGCTCGATGCCGCCTTCGTGGCAGGTGAGCGTCGCCGTCAGGCCCCGGTAGCGCGCGGCGGCGGCGCCGTGGAGCCGGAGCTCGAGCCCGAGCACGCCACCGAGGTGCGCGAGCCCATCCTCCAGGACGGCCTGGAACCCCACGCGCCGGCCGCTGGGACGCGCGGCCTCGCTCCGCAGCACGAGCGCCGGGTGGGGCCCGGGCGCGGGCGGCGGAACGACGTGCACGGGGCGGGTCAGCGCCTCCGTGCCCGCGGCGCGCAGCGAGAGCGCGTAGCGCACCCAGCCCGCGAGGCCCTCGTGGCTCGGGAGCAGGTCCGCCGGGAGCGTCAGCTCGAGGGCGTGGCGTCCGTCCGCCAGGGCCGCCCGGTCCACGGAGCGCTCGAGCACCACGTCCTGCGAGGTCCCCGCGTCCCCGAGGAGGCGTCGGCTGCGCGTGAGCCGAAGGACGAGCGCCCGGGGCACGCCGGCCCGCGGGTCGAGCTCGAGGCTCACGGGGAACGCCGCGCCCGGGACGATCCGCGCGGGGCCATGGAGCCGGAGGCGTCGCACCCCGATCATGGTAAGCGCCCCGCGCGCAGGCGCCCGCGATGCGCGCTCAGCCGCTCGGAAGCGCGGCCACGGGGCGCCCGCCCCGCATCCAGCGCGTGGCGTCCGCGAGCTGGTCCTTGGCGTGGGCCTCGACGATCTCGCCGTGGGCCATCACCAGGCGCTCGAAGGGCAGGCCGAGGACCGTCTCGAGGCTCGCGGCGGCGGCCTCCCGGTCCTTGGTCATCCACTTCAGGAGCCCGCTCTGGGCGACCCGGCCATAGGCGCGGGATACGTACTTCAGGACGAAGCGCGTCACCCGGCTCTCGACGTGCTTCATGTTGAAGACGAGGTCCGTCGTGACGAGCGTGCGGCTCTCCCGGTGAAGGAACACCGTCTCCTGGAGCGCCGGCATGCCCGCGATGGCCGTCGCCTCGAGGCCGGGAACGGGCGCCTCGCCGAGGATCGCGTCGATCGCGAGGTCTGGCCGCTTCTTCCCGAGCCCGGGCGGCGCGTAGAGCGTCGCCTCCGGCCAGCGCGCCTTCGCGTCCCCGATGGAGAGGTGGTGGAAAAGGCAGGGCGAGATGAGATGGCGAACCTCCCCGAGCGCCTCGATGGCCTTCGCGGTGGCGTCGTCGAAGGCGAGGGGCGACACGATGGCCAGGCCCTCCCCCGTGTCGATCACGGTGGAGCGCAGCGGAAACACGATGCCCGGCGCGAGGCGGACGCGGTCCTCCACGTGCCAAAGGCCGTCCGCGAGGGGCTGAAGGGCGAGCGATGCGTTCGTCATGGTATTTAGTAAAGTGTCCTTTGGTTTTTTGTCAAGCATACTTTATCAAATCGACTATGCTCTCGAAATGACCGACGACTACGAGGCGCAGCTCCGCGAGGCGAAGAACGCCAGCCTGCTCCAGCGCCTCTTTCGGGCGGCGCGGCTCCTGAACGAGCACGCCCTTCGGAGCGCGCCGGCCTGGCCCGGCAGGCGGCCCCGACCCGCGCACATGTCGCTCTTTCCGCACATCGCCCTGGAGGGGACGCGCCCCTCGGAGCTCGCGGAGAAGCTCGGGGTCACGCGCCAGGCCGTGGCCCAGCTCGTCGGCGACCTCGAGGCCGCGGGCGTGGTCGAACGGCGCGCCGATCCGGCCGACGGCCGCGCGAAGCTCGTCGCGTTCACGGAAGCGGGACGCCAGGGCATGCTCGACGGGCTCGCGCACCTCCGCCACGTCGAGGAGGAGCTGGTGGCGGAGCTCGGCGAGGCCACGGTCGCCGCGCTCCGGGAGCTGGCCGGCCCCCTCGAAGGCGCCGCCGAGCGCCTCGCCGAGGCGTCTGCGGCACGGGAAGACACAGGCTGATCGCCCTCGCCGGGCTTGTGCTCGGGTCGCGGATTGGCTACCAAATGAATGTTCATTCATAGCCGCGCGACAGGGTGCGCGGCCCACGACCGGGGACCCGATGCCGACGACGCCTTACTCGACGCCGTACACCGAAACGCACGATCTCTTTCGCAAGACCGTTCGCGACTTCGCCGAGAAGGAGCTCGCCCCGCACGTGGACGAGTGGGAGGAGGCCAAGGTCTTCCCGCGCTCGGTCTTCGAGCGCGCCGGCGAGCTCGGCATCCTCGGCGCGCACTACCCCGAGGAGGTGGGCGGCGCTGGCGGTGACTTCTGGTACGCGGTGGTCGCGAGCGAGGAGCTCACTCGCTGCAACGCCGCAGGCGTGACCATGGGCCTCCTCGTGCAGTCGGCCATGGCGACGCCGGCCATCGCCGACCTCGCGACGGACGAGCAGAAGCAGGAGTTCCTCGCTCCGGCGATTCGCGGCGAGAAGATCGCGGCGCTCGGCGTGAGCGAGCCCGGCGCCGGCTCGGACGTGGCGGGCCTGCGGACGACGGCCCGCGTCGACGGCGACGATTACGTCATCAACGGCTCGAAGACCTACATCACGAACGGCACGCACGCGGACTTCATCACGCTCCTCGTGAAGACGAACCCCGACGCCGGGCACAACGGCATCTCCGTCCTGCTCTGCCCGACGGACGTGCGCGGCTTCAGCGTCTCGAAGAAGCTCGAGAAGCTCGGCAACTGGTCGAGCGACACGGCCGAGCTCTTCTTCGAGGACGTGCGCATTCCGCGCCGCTACCTCCTCGGCCAGGAAGGCATGGGGTTCATGTACCTCATGCAGAACTTCCAGTCGGAGCGCGTCGTAGGCTGCACTTCGGGCCTCGCCGGCGCGAAGCGGGCGCTCGACCGCAGCGTGCAATGGGGCCGGGAGCGTACGGCCTTCGGAAAACCGCTCATCAAGCGCGAGTACTGGCAGCAGAAGCTCGTCGACCTCTACGCGAAGTACGAGGCCGCGCACGCGCTGACGTACCGGGCGGCCGAGGCCTACAACAACGAGAAGCACGTGAAGAAGAGCGCGATCTCCATGGAGACCACGCGCCTCGTCTCGATGTCCAAGGCCTACGTCGGCGACGTGACCGGTGAGATCATCGACGAGTGCCTCCAGTTCCACGGGGGCATGGGCTACCTCGAAGAGCTCTGGGTGGCGCGGGCCTGGCGCGACGCGCGCCTCCTGCGCATCGGCGGCGGCACCACCGAGGTCATGCGCTACGCGACGGCACGCATCATGGGCTTCTGAGCGGACCCCGAACGGCGAGAAAGCGAAAGGACGACGCGATGACCGAGGCATACATCGTCGATGGTGCGCGCACGCCGCGCGGGCGCGGCAAGGCCGGCAAGGGAGCGCTCTCCGGGATCCACCCGCAGGAGCTCATGGCCCAGACGCTGAACGCGCTCGCCGAGAAGACGGGCATCCCGAAGGAGAAGGTCGACGACGTGGTCGTCGGCTGCGTGAGCCAGGCCAAGGAGCAGGGCGCCTGCATCGCGCGGAACGCCATTCTGGCGGCAGATTGGCCGGAGGAGGTCACCGGCGTGACCCTGAACCGCTTCTGCGGCTCGGGGCTCCAGGCCGTGAACTTCGCCGCCATGGGCGTAATGAGCGGCCAGCAGGACCTCGTCGTCGGCGGCGGCGTCGAGAGCATGAGCCGCGTGCCCATGGGCTCGGACCAGGCGGGCATCGATGGCAACAACCAGCACCTCCGGAAGAAGCACTTCCAGGTGCCTCAGGGCATCAGCGCGGACCTGATCGCGACGCTCGAGGGCTTCACCCGCGAGGACGTGGACGCCTTCGCCCTCGAGTCGCAGAAGCGCGCGGCGGCGGCCGTCGAGGCGCGGGCCTTCGACCGCTCCATCGTGGCGGCGAAGGACCCGGAGACCGGCGAGGTCGTGCTCGAGCGCGACGAGCACCCGCGGCCGGCGACGACCCTCGAGTCCCTGGGCACGCTGGCGCCGGCCTTCGAGCGCATGGGCGCCATGCCCATCGGCCCGAACGGCGAGACCATGGACCAGATCGCCCTCCAGAAGTACCCGGAGGCCGGCCAGATCCAGCACGTGCACACGGCCGGCAACTCGAGCGGCATCGTCGACGGCGCGGCCGGCGTGCTGCTCGCGTCGAAGCGTGGCGTCGAGAGCTTCGGGCTGAAGCCCCGCGCCCGCATCCGCTCCATCGCGACCGTGGGCGCGGAGCCGGTGATCATGCTGACGGCCCCGGCACCCGCGTCCGCGAAGGCCCTGAAGATGGCCGGTATGGAAGCGAGCGACATCGACCTCTGGGAGATCAACGAGGCCTTCGCCGTCGTACCGCTCCAGACCATGCGGAAGCTCGGCGTCGACCGCGACAAGGTGAACGTCTCCGGCGGCGCCATCGCCCTCGGCCATCCCCTCGGCGCGACCGGCGCGATGCTGCTTCAGACGGCCGTCGACGAGCTCGAGCGCCGCGACCTGAGCACGGCGCTCGTGACGCTCTGCATCGGCGGGGGCATGGGGATCGCCACGGTGCTCGAGCGGGTCTGACTGCGGCCAGGGCGCGGTGTCGTTGGCGGCACCGGTTTGGACCGGAGCCGGGCGGGGAGCGGGTGCCACGACGGCGTCACACGCGGGCGGCACCAGGAGTCTACGCTTCCCTCGATGCGCGCCCCCCGCCCCGAGAACTCCTCCGCCGAGAGCCTCCGCCCCTTCTTCCAGCCCGCGAGCGTCGCCGTCGTCGGTGCCTCCCGCGACCCCGATGCCGTCGGCCACGCCGTCCTCGAGAACCTGCTCTTCGGGCAGAAGGGCAGCCGCGATCGGGAGGCGGGCTTTCCGGGGCCCGTGTACGCGGTGAACCGCTCCGGCGGGGAGGTGCTCGGCGTCCCGGCGTACGAGTCCCTCGCGGCGATCGGCGCGCCCGTCGAGCTCATCGTCGTGGCCATCCCGCCGCGCTTCATCGCCGGCCTCATGGACGAGGCGGCGGCGTGCGGGGTGAAGGCCGCCATCGTGATCAGCGCGGGCTTCGGCGAGCTCGGCACCGAGGGACAGGCGCTCCAGGACGCCATGCGCGACCGGGCCCGGGCCCACGGCATTCGCGTGGTGGGACCCAACTGCCTCGGCGTGATGCGACCGGACCAGAAGCTCAACGCGAGCTTCGGCGCGGGCGCGCCGGAGCCCGGCGCCATCGGACTCCTCAGCCAGTCCGGCGCGCTCGTCACGGGCGTCGTCAGCTACGCCGAGCGGGAGCGCTTCGGTCTGAGCACCGCCGTCAGCCTCGGAGCGAAGGCCGATGTCGACGACGAGGACGTGCTCGAGTACCTCGCGCACGACGACGCCACGAAGGCCCTCGCGATCTACGTGGAGGCCTTCAAGGAGCCGCGACGCTTCGTGAAGCTCGCCGCGGCGATCTCCGCGAAGAAGCCCCTCGTCGCCATCAAGGGCGGCACCTCCGCCGCGGGCGCCGCGGCGGCCAGCAGCCACACCGGCAGCCTGGCGGGCTCGCACGCGGCGTACGACGCGGCGCTCGCGCAGGCCGGCGTGCTCCAGGCCCGCACCGTGGGAGAGTTCCTCGCCTGGTCGCGGGCGCTCAGCGCCCAGCCCCCGGCCCACGGCAAGCACCTCTGCATCGTGACGAACGCCGGGGGTCCCGGCGTCATCGCCGCGGACGTCGCGGACCGCTACGGCCTCGAGCTCGCGCGCCTCGCCCCGTCCACGCTCGAGAAGCTCGACGCCGTCCTGCCGAACGTCTGGAGCCGCAACAACCCCGTGGACGTGATCGGCGACGCCACCCCCGAGCGCTACCGCGACGCCCTGGCGATCCTCGGCGAGGCGGACGAGGTCGACGGGCTGGTGGTCATCATGACCGTGCAGGCGATGACCGATCCCGCGACGACGGCGGAGGCCATCGCGCAGGCCGTGGCGGAGCTCCGCGTCCCGGTCACGGCGAGCTTCATCGGGCTCATCGGCACGGACGTCGGCCACTACCTCGACGAGCGCGGCATCCCCGAGTTCAACCTCCCGGAGCACGCCGTCAGCGCCATGGCCGCGCTCATGCGCCGAGGCGAGCAGCTCCGCCGGGAGGAGGCGCCCGAGCCGGCGACGGACTTCGGCATGCCCACGCCCGACCTCGCCAAGGCCGCCGCGCTCGTGGCGGAGGGCCGCGCCGCGGGCCAGCGCATCTTCGACCTGGACCGCGCCCGGGCCGTGCTCGAGAGCGCGGGGCTCCGCTACAACCAGTCCGGCACCGCCGACGACGCGGAGCAGGCCGTGAGCGTCGCCGAGGCGCTCGGCTACCCCGTCGTGGTCAAGCTGATCAGCCCCGACGTCGTGCACAAATCGGACGTCGGCGGCGTGGTCCTCGACGTGGTGGACGCGGACGGCGTACGCGAGGCCTGCGCGTCGATCCGCGCCCGCGTCGAGGCGGCCCAGCCCGGCGCGCGCATCACCGGCTTCACCATCGAGGAGCAGGTGAAGGGGACCGAGGTCATCGTCGGCGTGAGCCGGGACCCGGACTTCGGGCCGCTCATGATGGTAGGCCTCGGCGGCGTCTTCGTGGAGGTCTACAAGGACGTGGCCTTCCGCCTCGTGCCCATGACCCGCCGGGACGCCCTCGACGCGATCGGCGAGGTGAAGGCCCAGGCGCTCTTCGACGGCGCGCGGAAGCGTCCGGTCCTGAACCGTGAGGAGCTGGCGGAAGCGATGCTGCGCCTCGGCGCGCTCGTGGAGGCCGTCCCGGCGATCGAGGAGCTCGACGTGAACCCCTTCGTGATCACGGAGAAGGGACTCATCGCCATCGACGCACGCGTGATCGTGGGCTAGGCGGCGCGACCCCATGGCCGCCTCCGCCCCGCTCACCGAGGCCCTCCAGGCCCGCGTACGGGCAGCCTTCGAGACGCTGCGCTCGAACCGGCGCGCGGCGCATGCCGCGCTCCGGAGGTTCCTCTCCATCGGGCCGGAGGCGAACGTAGGCCGCGCGGCCGAGACGCCCCCTGGGCCTGAGCACGCGCCGAGCGTGGCCGAGCGCCTCATCGACCACCTCGCGACGGGCGACGACGTGCCCGGCTTTCTGACGATCCCGCCGCCACTTCATGGGGGCGTCGCGGTGGTGGATGGCGAATGGAAGGAGCTCGCGACGCATCCCGACCTCGAGCCCGTGCATCTGTTGCGCCTGCTCCGCGCACACGCCGGGCTGAGCGAGGACGGCCGACTCACGGTCGCCGGCCTCCACGTGCTGCGGCGCTACCGGGCGACCCACGAGCGGCGCCCGACGCTCCTCGCGCTCGCGGAACTCTTCGTGACCGCGGGGTGGCGCCTCGACGCCCGTGAGCTCGCGGAGATCGCCCCGCCCATGGGGCTGGACGACATCGCGCTCCAGGGGCTCTGGGAGCCGGAGGACGACGTCACACCGGAGGAGTTCGCCACCTACTTCGCGACGCGGCCGCAGGCGCTCGTGGCCACGCTCGAGGCCCGCCCGGAGAGCGCGGGGGACGTGCTGATCGCCGACCGGCGGCGGGAGCGCCGCGAGCGTGCGCTCTTTCTCCTGGTGCGCGCGCCCGAGCTCCCCCCGGGCGTGGTCGACCCTCTGTACCGGCTCGCGCTCGGGGGGCACGAGCGCCTCCGCACGCTGGCCCGCGGCGCTCTTCGGGAGCACCACGAACGCACCTCGCGGGCCATCGCCGCCCTCGACGAGAGGGCGTCTCGCGTCCGGGCGTCCGCTGCGCACTGGCTCGAGGAGCTCGGCGACCCCGCGGCGATGACTCCGCTCCGGAACGCCTACGCGAAGGAGACCCAGGAGACGGCACGCGCCGCCATGGTGCGGGCGCTCGGCGCCTTGGGGGTCGACTTCGGCGGAGACGGCGAGCTCGCCTTCGACCGGGACGGACTGGCCCGCGAGGCCGCGACGAAGCTGAAGCGCGGTCGCCCGCAGAAGCTCGGCTGGTTCCCCTGGGACACGATCCCGGAGCTTCGGTGGCGCGACGGCGTCCCCGTGGACCGACGGTCCGTGGAGTGGCTTCTCGTCCAGGCCGACGCGAACAAGTCCCCCAGCCCGACCCCGCTCTTGCGTCAGATCCTCGGCGAGCTCGACGCAGACGATGCGCGCGGGCTCGGGGACTTCGTCGCCACGAGCTGGTTCGCCAACGACGTGCGCCTACCCACTCCGGAGGACGTCGCCGACGAGGTGCGTTCGTCGCTCCCGCGCGAGCTGCGGAGGCGGAGCGCTGGCTACGACGCCGAGACCCTCTACGAGGAGCTACTGGCGCAACGGCTCGAGGAGCCCTTCGGATCGGTCTTCG
>JBCDGX010000029.1:0-17215 GCA_038750805.1 Myxococcota bacterium | reverse complement strand
TGCTGATCGGCGCGAACCCGGGCCTCGGCGACCCGCAGGCCCGAGCGGCGCGCCGAGAGAGCGACTAGACCTGGGCGCGACGCCTCGAGGCCGAGGGGACAGATGCCTTCGCGGAGGCCTGGGAGAAGCAGCCGCTCTTCGCGCGGGCCGAGGCGGCGCTTCCCCCCGAGGTGCGCCGCGCCCGGCGCGCCCTGCGGCGCCGTCACGACCCGCTTGGGCTGGCGCAGGCGCTCCGCGTGCTCGGTCTCGGCGCCATGCCGGACCGCACCCCCGACCTCGCGCAGCTCGCGCTGCCCGTGACGCTCGTGGTCGGCGCGGAGGACGCGAAGTTCCGCGCGCTGGCCCGCGCGATGGCGGCGCGGGTCCCGCATGCACGCGAGGTCGTCGTCCCGGGCGCGGGGCACGACGTGCTGCTGGCCGCGCCCGAACGCATCGCGGCCTTGCTGCGCGCCCCCCTCGCGCCCTAGGCAGACCTCGTCCGCGGGCTCCCCCACGCCTTTCGAGACTCCCCATGACCGACGCCGCTCACCCCGCGCCGACCCCGCCCGCCCCCGGCTCCTTCGGGGCCTGGGTGCTCGCCACGCGCCCGAAGACGCTCCCGGCGGCCTTCGCCCCCGTCGCCGTCGGGACGGCCGTGGCCTCCGCGACCGAGGGCGTTGCATGGGGCCCGGCGCTCGCCGCGCTCCTCGGCGCCTTCCTGCTGCAGATCGGCTCGAACCTCGCGAACGACGTCTACGACTACGAGAAGGGCGCGGACACGGAGACGCGCCTCGGACCGCCGCGCGCAGCGCAGCTCGGCCTGCTCACGCCGGGGCAGCTCAAGCGCGGCATGGGCGTCGTCTTCGCCCTGGCGCTCGCCGTCGGCGTGTACCTGACCTGGGTGGCCGGCCCGGCCATCGTGGTCATCGGGCTCGCGTCCATCGCGAGCGCCATCGCCTACACCGGCGGGCCCTTCCCCCTCGGCTACCACGGCCTCGGGGACGTCTTCGTGATGATCTTCTTCGGCTTCGTCGCCGTGGTGGGCACGGTGTTCGTCCAGACCGGCACGACGCCCATGCTCGCGTGGGTCTGCGCCTTGCCCGTGGGCGCGACCATCGCGGCCATCCTCGTGGTCAACAACCTCCGTGACCGGGAGGAGGACGCGAAGGCCGGGAAGCGCACGCTCGCCGTGCGCCTCGGTCGCGGGGGCGCGCTCGGGGAGTACCTGTTCATGCTCGGCTTGGCCTACCTCGTACCTCTCGGCCTCGCGCTGAGCGGCACGCTCGGCCCCGCGGTGCTCCTTCCCCTGCTCTCCCTGCCCGTGGCCGCGGCGCTCTTCGCGCGGCTCCGGCGCGAGAAGGGCGCCGCGCTCAACGCCGTCCTGGTCGGCACCGCGAAGCTCGTGACGATCCACGGCGTGCTCTTCGCGGCCGGCATCGCGCTCGGCGCGGGGATGGCGTGACCCTGCGGGCGGAGCTCCGGCTCCATCGCGGGGAGATGCGCGCGGCGAACGCGCGACGGAGCTGGACCGAGCGGGCGGGAGCCCTGGTGACGCTGGAAGCGGAGGGCGTCCGCGGTGTGGGCGAGGCCTCCCCGCTCCCCGGCTACTCGCCGGACACGCTCGAGGGCGCGCGGGCCACGCTCGAGGGCGTCCTCGGGGCCCTCGACGAGCAGCTCGTGCTCGAAGGCCCGCTGCGTCCGGCGCTCGAGGCCGTGGGGCGCCTCGTCGACGTTCACGCCCAGCCGAGCGCCGCCTTCGCGCTCGAGACCGCCGTCCTCGACCTCTGGTCGCAGCGCCGGGGCATGCCCGCGTGGCGCGCCCTGGCCGAGGCCTTCGACCGCGCGCCCGTGGCGCGCCTGCCGCTGGCATCCCTGGTCCGCCTCGACGCCGGCCCCGCGACGGCGCGGGAGCACGCGGCGCGCGCCGTCGACGCGGGCTTCCAGACGCTGAAGGGGAAGATCGGCCGGGACCTCGCCGCGGAGCTCGAAAGCGCGGCGGCCGTGCGCGAGGCGTATCCGGAGGTCGCGCTGCGTTTCGACGCCAACGGCACGCTCCCGCCCCCCCGCGCGACCGCCGTGCTCACGGCCCTCGCGGGGCTGCGCGCGGAGCTCGTCGAGGAGCCCGTGGGGCACACCGCTCTCCTCGAGGGCGCTCCCTTCCCCGTGCCCGTGGCGCTCGACGAGTCCTTGCAGGGCCCCGAGGGCGCGCAGCGCCTCGAGCGCCTCGCGGACGCCGCGAAGGTCCAGGCCGTGGTGCTCAAGCCCATGGCCCTCGGCGGCTTCGTCCGGGCCTTCGCGCTCGCGGAGCGGCGCACCCTGCCGAGTGTCGTCAGCCACTGCTTCGATGGCCCCATCGCCTGGGCCGCCAGCGGCGCGCTCGCGCTCGCGCTCGGCGGGGAGCACGCCGCAGGGCTCGGTGCGCACGCGGGCCTCGGGGCCTGGCCCGCGTGGGCGGCGCCGGCCTTCGAGGGCGCTACGCTCCACGCGATGGACGCACCTGGGCTCGGCGTGGAGGGGGCATGAGCGCCCGGCTCTCGGTGCTCGCGGCGGCGGCAACGGCGGGCGACCAGGAGGCGCTGGTGGTCCGGGGGCAGCGCATCGCCTTCGAGGCGCTCGCCGAGCGGGCCGCGCGCGCCGCCCACGTGCTCCGGGAGCGCGGCGCCGGCCCGGGGGCCCCCGTCTCCCTGGAGCCCGAGCTGGACCTGGCGACCTGCGTCTGGATCCACGCCGCGCTGGCGCTCGGGGCGCCGCTCCTGCTGCAGCCGTCCCGGGTGAGCGAGCGCGAGCGCGCACGGCAGCGCGGCATCGCCGGCGCGCGCGTGCACCTGCGGCCCGGCGACGCTCCGCCAACGAGCGGGCCCCTCCTGACACCGGAGCCCGCCGACGCCGCGTCTCCGGCCGCCATCGTGTTCACCTCGGGCACCACGGGGCAGCCCAAGGGCGCCGTGCTCTCGCGCCGCGCGCTCGTGGCGGCGGCGGACGCGAGCGCCACGCACCTCGGCTGGCGCGAGGACGACCGCTGGTACCTGACGCTTCCGCCCGCGCACGTCGGGGGACTCTCGGTGCTCGTGCGTTGCCTGCTCGCGCGAAAGGCGGTGGTGCTCGGGCCGCCGAGCTTCAGCGTCGGGGCCACGCGGCGGGACCTCTCCGCGCACCGGGCGACGCTCCTCTCGCTCGTCCCGACCATGCTGCATCGCCTCCTCGAGGCCGGGTGGCGGGGGCCGGGGACCCTTCGCGCCGTGCTCCTCGGCGGCGCCCCGGCGACGGCGCGGCTCCTCGAGAGGGCCGAAGACGCTCGCATCCCGGTGCTCCCCACCTACGGCGCGACGGAGACCTCCGCGCAGGCGGCCACGCGCGAGCCCGGGACCCCGCCGACGGCCGCGGCCGGGGTCGGGCGGCCGCTCCCCGGCGTCGAGCTGCGTGTGGTCGACGGCCGCGTGCAGCTCCGGGGGCCCACGCTCTTCGACGGCTACCTGCGCCCCGACGGGAGGCTGGACCCCGCCCGTGACGCCGAGGGGTTCTGGGACAGCGGGGATCTCGGCGCCCTCGACGAGGCCGGGAGGCTCCACCTGCGCGGCCGCCGCAGCGATCTGATCTTGAGCGGCGGGGAGAACGTGTACCCCGCCGAGGTCGAGGCACGCCTCGCCGAGCACCTTGCCTCGGGGGAGCTCGCGGTCGTCGGCGTGCCGGACGACGAGTGGGGTGAGCGCGTGGCCGTGGCCTTCGAGGGCGTGGACTCGGGCCGGGTGCGCGCGGCCATCGCCCGGGCGGGGCTCGCGCCACATCAACGCCCCCGCCTCGCCGCCCTCGTCGCTGCGTTGCCGCGGACGCCCAGCGGGAAGATCGACCGGGCGGCGACCCGCGCGCTCGCCTTCCGATCCCTCGAGGAGGCCGGCCGATGACACGCTGGGCGCGGAGCTTCCGGCGCATCGCGCGCCAGCTCGGCTCCGTCGAGCTCATGGCGACGTCGATGGAGTCGTCGCCGACGGAGGACGACTTCAACCTCTGGGACGGCCCGCGCGACACGGAGCGCTTTCTCGACTTCTACGGGGACAAGGGCATCGCCCTCGCGATGGAGCGCTACGGCTTCCTCGCCGCCGCGAAGCGCCGCGGCTTCCACGACGTCAGCTTCCACACGCGCGCGGACGACGACCGGCACACGCTGCTCGTGGAGGGAGCCCACGAGGCGCTCGCGGAGCGCGCGCGGCTGATGGAGATGGCCGTCCGGCGGGACCGCGTCGTGGCCAATGGCGAGCAATGGGACGTGCTCACCGTCGATTGGCTGCTCCTCCAGAACCCCGCGGCTAGCTTCCGGCCCGAGCGTCCGCGCCTTCCCGGGCAGACCCATCCCGGGCTCGGGGTCGGCGAGCGCGCCCTCGAGATCGTCTACCGCGTGGCCAAGCGGCTCCACCTCGACGGGGTGCTGACGACCGGCGAGTACTTCCACAACGCGGCGCTCTACCGGCGCGAGCTAGCCTTCTTCGACGGGGCCGCGGAGGGCACCCAGCGCGCGCTCGAGGCGCTGCTCTTCGAGCGGGAGGGGCTCGACCTCGGCCAGGCGTCCTGGGCCATCGAGTGGGGCTTCGTGCGGGACACGCGCGCCGACGACGGGATCTTCCGCTGGGAGGGCCTCGCGCAGGTGCGCGCGATGCGGCCGAGCCTGGCCGCCGTGCTCGAGGATCCCGAGCGTGAGCGCCTGGCCGGCCGGATCCACGCCGAGCTGGAGCGGAACGCGGTGCTTCGCCTCGACCGGGAGGCCTTCGAGGCGCGCTGGGACGCGGAGCGGATGCATCTCCTGGCGCCGCCGAGGGACGACCGCACCGAGGCCTGAGCCCGCGCAGCAGGCGAAACGTTCGCCCTGCGGGGAGGGCGGCTATGCTCTCATCCCGTGCCGCGCGTCCTCTCCCTGGTCCTCGCCCTCTCGGGTCCGCTCTGCGGCCTCCCCGATCGCGCGGGCTTGACCCCGAGCGACGGCGGCGCCGCGGACGGCGTGGAGACCGATGCGGGGAGCGACTGCCCCCCCGGGCGCGCGGACGTGGACGGGGACGGCACCTGCGAGTGCCTCATCCAGGGGCCGGACACCTGCGACCTCGTCGACAACGATTGCGACCCCTCGACGCCGGACGGCTCGGCGAACGCCGACTTCGGCCAGCCCTGCGACGGGATCGACGCGGACGAATGCGCGGACGGCATCTTCGTGTGCGAGGGCGGCGCCCTGCGCTGCGACGACGCCACGGACGACAACCCCGACCTCTGCAACGGCCTCGACGACGATTGCGATCCCACGACGCCCGACGGCTTCGGCGACCCGAGCGTCGGGACGGGCTGCGACGGCGACGATCCGGACAGCTGCGCCGGCGGGTTCTTCGTCTGCGTGGAGGGCGCGGTCGTGTGCGAGGACCCCGGCGGCGCCGGGCAGGAGATCTGCGACGGTATCGACAACGATTGCGACCCGACGACGCCGGACGGGAGCGCCGACGACATGCTGGACGCGCGCTGCGACGGGCCGGACTCCGACCGCTGCCGCGAAGGCCGGCTGAGCTGCATGGGCGGCAGCCTGGTGTGCAGCGACACCAGCGGCGACGACCTCGAGCTCTGCAACGGCGCGAACGACGACTGCCGGAGCGACACGCCCGACGGCTTCGACGAGCCGACGCTCGGCGATGGCTGCGATGGGGGCGACTCGGACCTCTGCCAGGAGGGCGTCGTTCAATGCGTGGACGGCATGCTCTCCTGCTCGGACCGCACCTCCGGCTCCCTCGACGTGTGCAACGGGATGGACGACGACTGCGATCCGTCGAGCGCCGATGGGGACGAGGACGCGATGCTGGGCGATCTCTGCGACGGAGCGGACCTCGACCGCTGCGACGAGGGGATGCTCCGCTGCGTGTCCGGGGGGCTCGTGTGCGACGACACCACCGATGACATCCCCGATCTCTGCAACGGCGACGACGACGACTGCCGACCGGGGACGCCGGACGGCTCTGGCGACGCGCGCATCGGTGTGCCCTGCGACGGCGCGGACGCGGACCGCTGCGAGGAGGGCACGACCTTCTGCGGCGGCGGCGCGGTGATGTGCAGCGACGACACGGACGACACGCTCGAGCTCTGCAACGGCATGAACGACGATTGCCGCGCCGGGACGCCGGACGGCGCGGACGATCCGCGCGTCGCCGTCCCCTGCGACGGCCCGGACGCCGACCTCTGCGAGGAGGGCACGACGGCGTGCATGGGCGGCACGGTCACCTGCGACGACACCAGCGGCGACGACGTCGAGACGTGCAACGACGGCGACGACGATTGCGACGGGAGCGTCGACGAAGGCGTCACCCAGGCGTGCATGAACGCCTGCGGCGACCCCGGGACGGAGACGTGCACGGCCGGCGTCTTCGGTGGCTGCGACGCGCCGGCGGTCCCCACGGAGACCTGCAACGCCGTCGACGACGATTGCGACGGCGTCGTGGACGAGGCCGTGTGCACGGGGTGCTCGCGCTTCGTCGGCGGTGGACGGCTCTACCTCGAGTGCGACGGCACGCCGGCGACGTGGCTCGATGCTCGGGACGACTGCCGCTCGCGCGGCTACGAGCTCGTCCAGGTCGACGACGCGGCGGAGCAGGGCTTTCTCGAAACGGAGCTGACCGACGGGCGGAGCTACTGGATGGGCCTGAACGACCGGGACGTCGAGGGCACCTACGTGTGGGCCGACGGGGGCGCGCTCGGCGGCTTCGAAGACTGGCGCGGCGGCGCGCCGGTCGCGGACCCGGACCTGGACTGCGCGCTGCTCCTGAACCGCCCCGCGCGGACCTGGCCCTGGGAGCTCACGGACTGCGACGACACGGAGACCTACGTCTGCGAGGCCGACGACCCTCGGCCCTAGGGCCGCGCGGTCCCCTCGTCCCGGCCCTCAGCGGTAGGCCCAGAGCACCTGATCGACGTGCACGGCGCCGCGGTCGACCACCAGGTGCTGGTAGGCGCCCTGGAGCTCGACGTCGGCCGCGTGGCGGCCGAACTGCGTGTAGAGGAAGTGCGTGAGCTCGCCGACGGTGAGGACGCGGTCCGCCGGTGCGCGGTCGGCTTCGCCGCTCACGGCGGTTCGGAGGAAGTGGCTGAGGTAACCGCCGGCCTGGAACTGGCTCGCGACCGCGCTCAGCACGTCCTCTTCGGAGCTGAAGAGGCCCACGCGCCCAGGGCGCGTGACGAGGTCCTTGGCGAAGCCGCCGCTGAAGCATGCGTCGAGGGCGACGACGGCGACCTGCGCGCGCAGGCCGTCGAAGAGCTGCCCGAGCTCGTCGTCGACGAGGGGGCCATCGTGGAGCACGAGGAACTCGTCGGTCCCGTCGATCTCCCGCGCGTCGCGGCTGCCCGGGCGCTGGCCCCCGTGGCCCGAGTAGAAGAATACGAAGACGTCGTCGGGGCCGACCTCGCCGGCGAAGCGCTGCATGGCGCTTCGGACGTTCGTCGTCGTCGCCTGCGCGTCCGTCAGCAGCACCTGCCGGCTCGCGTCGAGGAGCCCCTCGTCGCGCAGCGCTTCGGCGAGCTTCACGGCATCGTTCGCGCACTCCGGCAGATCGCCGACCCCCGGGGGGTAGTCCGTGATGCCCGCGAAGAGGCCGAAGACGCGACCGCCCTGCCCCGCCCCCTCGCCGCCATCGGCCCGCGGGATGGCCGTCCCGCGCTCGAAGCGGAGCGCGTAGGCGCCGGTCTCGCCCGGCTGGTAGCTGGTCGCGGTGATCCGGTAGGTGCCGGCCTCGGCGGCGGGGAGCTCGACGAGCGAATCGCGGGTCGTCGCGTTCGCGTCGTCGTTGTCGATCTGCCGACCGCTCGGTGTGGTGACGATGAGGTAGGGGTCGATGGCGCTCGAGGTCAGACGAATGCGCACCGGCGCGCCCGCCTCGAAGGTTCGCGTGTAGCGATCGGCGAGCTCGCCCGTGGGGAGCGTCGCGTCGCCGGCCGCCAGGGCGCCGTTCTGCACGTCGCCCTGGGCCGCGACGCTCGGAGCCTCGGTCTCCCCCGCGGGGGACGGGGCCGCCCCGCTGTCGCCGCGGCGTACCAGGAGCTCGTAGGGGCCGGCTTCCCCGGGGCGATAGCTCGTCACGAGCACCTGGTACGTGCCGGCGCTGCCGGCGACGAGGTCGAGCGCCGCGTTCGTGCCGCCACCCGGCGCGTCGTCGTTCTCCTGCTGGTCGCCGCTGGGGGGCTTCACGATCACGTAGGTGTCGAAGGCGGCGCTGCGTACCTCGAGGTGCACGTGCTCGCCGAGGGCCAAGGTCAGCTCATGCGTGTCGACGAGCTCGCCGCTCTGGAGCTGCGCGTCCCCGGTGGCGAGCTCCCCGTGGAGCGTGTCGCCTCCCCCGGCCGCGGCGACGGCGGGCGCCGGCGTCGGCGTGTCACCGCCCCCCGCCTGCTCGGTCAGCGTGAGCTCGTAGGCGCCGTTCTCGCCGGCCTGATAGCTCGTGACCAGCACCTCGTGCGCTCCGGCCTCGGTCACCTCGAAGAGGAGCCCGGCGTTCCGGTCGGTGTCGGAGACGTCGTCGTTGTCGCGCTGCTCGCCGCTCGGGGAGCGCACGATGAGGTAGGGGTCGAAGGCCTCGCTCGTGAGCCGGAGGTCCCAGCGCTGGCCGGGCTCCCAGGCGAAGGTGTAGCGATCGGCGAGCTCGCCGCTCGAGAGCGTCGCGTCGCCCGCCGCGAGGGAGCCCGTCCGGACGAGCGCATCCCCGCCCGGTCCGGCGGCGGCGACCAGGGCCTGCGGGGCGGCGCTCGGCCGCGCGCCTTCGGAGACCTTCAGCTCGTAAGGCCCCGTCATGCCCGCCCGATAGGCCGAGGCCACGACGCGATAGGTGCCGTCCTCCGGGAGCTCGAGCTCGAGGGCGCTGTGCGTCGTGCCACCGCTGTCGTCGTTCTCGAAGTGGCGTCCGCTCGGGGCGAGCAAGATCAGGTAGGGATCGAAGGCGTCGGAGCGCAGCTCGAGGCGAAGCGTCTGCCCCGAGCGCCCCTCGAGGGCGTAGAGGTCCGCCGGCTCGCCGGTCGGAAGCGTGCCCTCTCCGTCGCCGAGGGCCCCGGAGCGGGCCTCCCCCACGGCGAGCGCCACGGTGGCCGGCTGGGGCGGGAGCTGGTGATGGCCGCGCGAGAGCACCGGCGTCGCGCCCGCCGTCGCGCGCTGGAGCGAGAGCCGATAGCCCGCCGTGGCCTCGGCCTCCGGCGAGAGGAGCTGGAGGCGGTGGAAGCCCGGCTCGACGAGGTGGTAGACGCCGCTCTCGGCCGCCGAGAGCGCCCGCCCGTGCGAGTCGACGAGGAGCGCCAGGGGGACCGCGTCCCCCCGGGCCTCGATGCGTAGCTCGAGCGGGCCTTCGTCCCCGCCGGGCACGAGCCAGATGTCCTGGAGCCGCCCCTCCGGACCGCGCGCGTCGTTCGCGTCGAGCTCGCCGTCGAAGGTCACGCCGACGGAGAGGAGCGGTGCGGCGGCGGCGGCTCCGCCGGCCTGGCGGCTGACGCGCACGCGGTAGCTGCCGCCCTCGCCCGGACGATGGCTCGCGACGCCGACCTTCATCACGCCGGCCTGGGCGATCACGAGGCTGAGGCGCGAGCGCAGCCGGTCCCCCTGGAAGTCGTCGTTGGTCAGCGTCCCGCCGCCGGGCGGCGTGACCTCGAGGCGTGGATCGAAGCCCTGGGCCGAGAGGTCGACGACGATGTGCTCGCCGGCCTGCACCGGGACGTCGAAGTTCGCGCGCCCCGGCTGGCCCTCGAGGCCCACGAGCGACGCTTCGCGCTCGAGGAGCGGCGCGTCCCCCGGCGGCGTCGGCGGCAGCTCCCGGGCGCCCTTGCCGCCCTCGCAATCGCAGGCGCCGAGCGCAAGCAGACCGAGCACCCAAACGCTCGCCCCTCGCGTCCCCGCCGTACCCATCGCCATGCCGTGCCTCCCCGCGGCCGTGCCGCGCGGACACGTATACCCGATGCCGCCCCCATTCGTTCCTTACGCCCCGGCGATGACATTACGCCGGCTTGTAATGAATGGTGGCCGAGGTAAGATGCGCGCGTGCGAACGGCGAGCCCGCGCCTGCTGATCCTTGACCTCCTCGCGGCGGCGGCCCCGGCGTCGCTCGGCGCCCGGGCGATCGTCGACGCGGGCACGATCCTGGGCCTCAAGGAGAACGCGCTCCGCGTGGCGCTCAGCCGGCTCCGCGCGCAGCGGGCCGTAGCGAGCCCCGGCCGTGGGACCTACGTGCTCGGCCCGGCGGCGCCCCCGCGGCCTCCCTCTCCCTGGCGCGCCCAGGTCGCGGCGCTCCTCGAGCAATGGGACCGGGAGAGCTGGCTCTGCGTGCACGAGCTCGGCGAGCTCCCCGGTCCTCTGCGCTGGCTGGGGTTCCGGCCCCTGCTTCGGGGGCTTTCGGTGCGCCCCGCGAACCTCCGCGGAGGGGTCTCGGCGCTCCGTGCTCGCCTGGGCTGCCGCCACCCGGCGTTCGTCATCCGCGAGCTCGCGCCGGCGCCGGACGCCGAGGCCCTCTGGGGGGTCCGCCGACGCGCGGCGGAGCAGCGGGCGCTCGTCGCCCGTCTCGAGGCGAGCTACGCGCGCATCGCCCACGCCGATCCCCGGGACGACGCGGCGCTCGCCGAGAGCTTTCGCCTCGGTGGGCGAGCCCTCCGCAGCCTTCACCTGGACCCGCGGCTCCCCGACGCGCTCGCCTCCGCGACCCCGCGGATGCGGCTTCAGGACGCCATGGGCCGTTACGACGAGCGCGCCAAGGCGCTCTGGGCCACGCGCCTCGGCCTGAGCGAGGCCGAGAGCGCCCCCTTCGCACGCGAAGGGAGCGGGGAGGCACGAGCATGAGGAGCGACGCAGAGCTGCTCGCGGTGTTGAGCCCCGAGGAGCGCAAGCGCTTCACCGAGGCGAGCGATCTGCGCGGCGTGCTGGCCGTGTGGGGCGACTGGCTCGTCGTGGCCGGGGCACTCGCGCTCGTGGGCTACCGTCCGAACGTCCTGACGGTCCTGGTCGCGCTCGTCGTGATCGGGGGCCGGCAGCTCGGCTTCGCGATCCTGATGCACGAAGCGGCGCACCGGAGCCTCTGTCGAACGCGCTGGCTGAACGACGCGATCGGCGAGTGGCTCGCCGCGGGCGCCGTCTGGAGCGACCTCCGCCGCTATCGGAAGCACCACCTCCGCCATCACGCCTTCACGAGCACGGAGGAAGACCCGGACCTCTGCCTCGTAACGCCTTTCCCGACCTCGCGCGCGAGCCTGGCGCGCAAAGTCGCGCGTGATCTCTCGGGGCTCGTCGGGCTCCGGCGCATGGCCGCCATCTTCCTGATGGACTTCGAACGGATCAGCTACACCGCGTCGGGGGGCGCACGGCGCATCCCCGCGAGCGAGCGCGAGCCCGGAGCGTGGCGCCGCGGGCTCCGCCGCATGGCCCCCTTCCTCTTCGTGCAGCTCGCCGTGCTCGGCGCATGCGCGGCGTTCGGGAAGCCCTGGCTCTTCCTCGTCTGGTTCGGGGCGCAGCTCACGACCTACTCGCTCTTTCTGCGCGTCCGCGCCATCGCTGAGCACAGCTGCACGGACGCGGGGCCAGCGGCCTTCCCCTCGACGCGCACGACGCGGGCCGGATGGCTGGCCCGGCTCACCGTCGCCCCGCACGGCGTCAACTACCACCTCGAGCATCACGCGCTCATGAGCGTGCCCTTCTTCCGCCTCGCGGCGCTCCACCGGCTCCTTCGCGAACGCGGGGTCCTCGCCGGGGCGCACCTCGCCCCGAGCTACGCCGCCGTCCTCCGCCGCGTGGCCACACCGGCCTGAGCGACGGGATCCGAAAAGCGCAGCGCCTCATTTTCTTCGGTGCTCGGGGCGATCGCCGTGATCGATGGGGGCCCGGGCGACGACTGCCGCGTCACCGAGCGCGACACGCTCGCCAGGAGACCCATGAGCAGCCCGTCGATCCCCCACGCCCTCGTCCCCCTCGCGCCGCTTTCGCTGGCCCCGGCCCGGACGGCGCGAGCGAGCGCGCCCGCGGCCGGCCGCCCCAAGGCCTACTGGCTCGGCCTCGCCTTCGCGATCGGCGTGGGCGCCCTCGGCCGCAGGGCGCGCCGCTGAGCCCTCAGGGGCAGCGTTCGAGCCCGGCGATCCACGCCTCCACGAGGTCCAGGGCCTCGGCGTGCGGAGCGCCCCGTCCGAGCGGAGGCATGGCGACGTTGCCCTCCCGGCGCATGCGATGGAGGAGCACGGAGAGCTCCGGCGCCCCGGGTACGACGAGCTTCTGATCGTCGCAGGGAGCGTCGTCGATGCCCCAGACGCAGCTCGTCGAGACCTCCCGGTCGCACATCCGCATGCCCGCGAGCGGGGTCTCCACGCGCAGATCGAGGCCGCCGCGGCCCGGGCCTCCGGGCTGATGGCAGTGGGCGCAGTTGGCGTGAAGGTACGCGCGCACCCGCGGCTCCCGGGGGCCCTCGCCCTCCGGGTCGACCAGCAGGGGCCTCCGCGTCCCGCGGAGCGCGGCGAGCTCCGTGACCCGTCGATCGACGTAGCCCCCCTCGAGCAGCGCGCCGAGCTGCACGTCGTCCAGCTGAGCGGCCTCGAGGGAGAGGCTCGTGCCCGAGGCCTCGACGTGGCAGCTCCCGCACTCGGAGCGCCGCGGATAGCTCCAGCGGACCCCGTTCGGCAGGACCTCGCTGCGCCCATCCTCCAGGAGCTCCGCGTCGGTCTGGTCCTCGTTCCAGCGGTAGCTCGTGCCGTGCCAGCCCTCCTCGCTATGCATCAGCAGCCGCGTCTCGTGGAGGCGCTCGCCGAAGGCGAAGTGCGTGATGAGCACGGAGCCGACGGGCAGGCCGAAGTCCCCATCGGAGCCCACGGCGAGGGCCGTCCCGTCGGGGATCGCGAAGCCCCGGGCCTTTTCCGCCCCAGCGGACCAGAGCTCCGCGCGCGGCGCGTAGGCGACCACGCCCGGGGCGAAACGACGCGGATCGTCGGGGTCGACGCAGCCCGTCTCCGAGAGGCGCTCGGGGTACGTCGAAGGCGCCGGGGCGTTCGGGACGAGGCGATAGACCCCTCCCTCGTCGCCCCCGGTCTCGTAGCGCACGACGTGGACGCCAGGGCCCTCCGCGAAGCTCGTGATCAGAAAGCCCGCCTCGAGCTCGCGGCGCGCGTCGCCGCCCCCGAGGCTCGTCGACCAGAGGCCACCGGTGACGAAGTCGGCGAAGACGACGCGATCGCGCATGTCGCTCAGGGCCGCGTCGCGCACCCGGGGCCCCGCGACGATCGAACGAACGTCCGGATGCACGACGTCGACGAGGGGCGCCTCGAAGGCCGAGGGATCGCAATCCGGCGTGGCCCGGAAGCACACGGCGCCCTCGAGCTCGGGCCAGCCGTAGTTGGCGCCGGCGACGAGCACGTCGATCTCCTCCCGGGCGCCCGCGCCGACGTCGCCGACGTAGATCGCGCCCTCCGGGTCGACGGTGAAGCGCCAGGGGTTCCGGAAGCCGAAGGCGAAGACCTCCGGCGCGCCTTCCTCCCCGTCGGCGAAGGGGTTGTCCGCCGGGATGGCATAGGGGGCGTCCTCCGTCCCTTCGCGCACGTCGAGGCGGAGCACGGACCCCGGGAGCGTCATGGGATCCTGAGGATGCGAGGCCATCTTCCGCTGCTCGCCGAGCGCGACGTAGAGGTAGCCGTCGACGCCGAAGCCGACGTGGTTCACCTGGTGCACGTTCGAGACCTGCGGGACGTCGAGGACGATGCGCTCGCTCGCCGGGTCGAAGCGCTCCCCATCGAAGGTGAAGCGGCCCACCCGCGCGACGTGGCGGACGGCGTCGTCGGCGTCGTCGGGCGGCGGCACCATGTACACGAGGTACGCGAAGCGCCGGATCGCGAAGGCCGGGTCGAGGGCGAGGCTCACCAACCCG
This sequence comes from Myxococcota bacterium, assembly GCA_038750805.1. Lineage (GTDB taxonomy): Bacteria > Myxococcota_A > Polyangia > Polyangiales > Houyiibacteriaceae > CALCTH01. The sequence goes on along the minus strand of JBCDGX010000029.1, from coordinate 3,353 downwards.
CTCTCGGGGGCGCCGAAGTCCAGCCGGTCCTCGAGGTCCAGGACGACCCGCGCCGAGCTCCCGTTCGCAAAGGCCAGGACCTGACCGGTCTTGCGCGTCGCGAAGCCCGGGCGCTCCCCGGTGGGGAGGAGCACGTGGGTGAGCTCGCGCGCCGCGGGCCCCGAGAGCTCGTCCGCGAAGACACGCTCGAGGGTGAGGCGCCCCGCGGAGGGCGGCGCCGGAAGCGCTCGGCAGGTCGCGTTGGGGGGCCGGTCGACGTCCGGCGGGCGCACCTCGCCGGGCGCGTCACCGCAGGCGAGGCAGAGCGCGAGCGCCGGCAGACCGAAGAGGAAGGCGAGCGAGGAGGTCCGCACGCGAGTGTGGAATGCACGTTCCGTGCTCGCCACGCGCGGCGGCATCGGCCGGCGTTCCGAGGGCCGACCGAGCGCCCGCGCGGGCAGCCCGGCCCGCCCCGCGTGCCAGAGCGTGTCAGGGCGCCGGAAGCCTCAGCGTCCCTGGAAGCGCCCTTCCCGACGCTCGAGGAAGGCCTGCACGCCCTCCCGCGCGTCCTCCGAGTGCAGGACCGGCGGCAGGCGCGCCATCATCTCGGCGTGTCCCGCCGCGTGACCTCGCTCGACGGCGGCCCGGGCCGACGAGAGCGTCGCGCGAATCCCGAGGGGCGCCCGCGACGCGATGACCTCGGCCAGCGCGAGCGCCCGATCGAAGGCCTCTCCGACGGGCACGACCTCCTGCACGAGGCCGATGCGATGGGCCTCGGCCGCCCCGAAGCGCTCGCCCGTGAGCAGCCAGCGCATGGCGCCGCCCCAGCCTGCGACCTGCGGGAGCCGGAGCGTGGCGCCGCCGAAGGGGAAGATCCCGCGGTTCACCTCGATCTGCCCGAAGCTCACGTCCTCGCTCGCCACCCGGACGTCCTGCGCCAGCGCGAGCTCGATGCCGATGGTCAGCGCGATCCCCTGGACGGCCATCACCGTGGGCTTCGTGCGCACGCGCGCCCCGAGCCCCATCGGATCGACGGATCCCGCGGGGAAGAGCGGCGCCCCCTGCGCAACGGCGGGGCCCACCTCGGCGAGGTCGAGGCCGCCGGTGAAGTGGTCGCCGTGGGCGAAGAGCAGGGCGCAGCGCGCCTCCGCGTCCTCCTCGTAGCGGGTGAAGGCCTCGGCGAGCTCCCGGAGCATCCGCAGGTCGAAGGCGTTCCGCTTCTCCGCGCGGTCGAGGCCGATGAGGCGGACGTGTCCCCGCGCCTCGTAGGTCACGCGCGGGCGGTTCGGATCGGGCTGGCTCATGGGTTCTCCCTCGTGGCGCCGGCGGACTGCCGGGCGCGCCAGGCGGTGACGAAGAGGCGCACGTCCTCGGCACGGCTCGCGCGCCGCCGCGTGGCCTCGGCGTCGGGCCCGACGGCGTCCTCCGTGAGCGCCTCCCCCTCGGCCTCGGCGTCGCCCACGGCCGTCGCCAGGGCTGCGTAGTCCGCGGCGAGGTCCGGCGCGTGCGCGGGCTCGCGGCCCTCGAGGGTCAGCCCCCGGCGCACCACGCGGAGGAGCGGCGGCGGCTCCTCGGCCTCCCGCGCGGCGACGCTTCGCTGCACGAGCGCACACTGCTGCTCGAAGCCGTAGGCGAAGAAATCCGCGTCCGGGCTCTCGGGGAGCTCGAAGGCGTAGGGGTCGTCCTCCGCGACGTGCTCCTCGAGGACCTTCGGGAGGCTGTAGCCCGTGTAGGCCCGCCGCTCGTGTTGCCAGACGTGGCAGACCTCGTGGGCGAGGAGCGCGTTCCCGGCGAGGTCCGCTTCATAGCGCTCGCGCTTGAAGTAGATGGCGTAGCCGAGGGTCGTCGCCCCCGAGTCGAGGATCTCCTTGACGAGCCCACCATCGTGCACGCGCACGCGCGCCAGATCCGGGAGGGTGCCGGGCGGCCAGACCTCGGCGAGGAAGGTGCGCTCGCCCTCGGTCAGCGGACGCCCCGGCGTGTCGAGGGCCCGAAGCGCCTGCAATGCGCCGGAGGCCACGTTCTCGACGGCGTGACCCGGCACGGCGGCGCATCCGACGAGAAGCATCGGAAGAAGGCGTGTCACGGCTCCGCCTCAGCCATGACCGCGTCCACGATGGCGGGATAGCCCTCGCGATAGCTGGGCACACGGAAGGTGTATCCGCTGGCCCGGAGCCGCGCGTTCCGGATGCGCTTGCTGCCCCCACGACCCGGCGCCTCCACCCCGTCCCCCGGCCCGGGGACCGGAACGCCGAGGCGCTCGGCCACGAAGGCCTGCACGTCGGCGAGACGCGCCGGGGTGTCGTCCGTGCCGCAATAGAGCGGCGCCGGCTGCGCGAGCTCGAGGAGGTGGTGCAGGGCACCGGCGCAATCGTCCCGGTGGATGCGGTTCGTCCACTTCGTCTCGCGCGGACGCCGCGCGCGCCCGTCGCGTACGCCGCGGACGAGCATGGTGCGCGTGGGCCCGTAGATCCCGCTCAGCCGGAGCACGACGGCGTCCGGTCGCGCCGCGTGCAGCGCCTCCTCCCCTGCGAGGAGCTCCTCCCCCGTCGCCCGCGTCGGCTCCGGCGGCGTGTCCTCGTCGACCCAGCGCCCGTCGCTCGCCCCGTACACACCGGTGCTCGACACCAGGACGAAGCGCCGGGGCGAGAGCGCCCGGAGCACGTTCGCCGGCCCCTCGCGGTAGGTGCGCCGGTAGGCCTCGCGCGCCTTCGATCGATCCCGCACGCCGGGGCTCGCCGCGTACACCACGGCGTCAGCGTCCCGATGCGGCGCGAGCGCGGTGGCGAGCGCCGAGGCGTCGAAGAGATCGGCCGCGAGGGGCAGCGCGCCGTCCGGGAGACCCGTCGGCGTCCGCTTCAGCCCCACGACCGCGTGTCCCGCGGTGACGAGCTCGGCGGCCAGCGCCTTTCCGACGTAGCCGCAGCCAGCGATGACGACCTTCACGCGTCGTCCGCCACGCCGCCGATGGCCGCGAGCCAATCGTCCGCGTCGACGATCTCGCGAAGGGTCCCGAGGTCGAAGCGTCCGGGGCGGTGATCCTCCGAACGTCGCGCGACCTCGAGCACGCGCTCGTCCGCCGCGGCCTGGGCCGCCCCGTCGAGGCCGAGGGCGTCCCCGAGCTCGCCGAGCACGCGGAGCTCGGCGAAGGAGCGCTCCCCGTCGAGCGCCGAGACCCAGACCCCCACGCTGAACACGAAGGCGCGCTCCGCGGCCGTGAGCGCATCGAAGCTGAGCTTCGCGACGGTGGTCGGCGCCTTCGTCGCCGCCTCGATGTCCGCGACCTCCTCGAGCGTGTAGCCGGCGTCGAGGGCCGCGGCGACGATGGCGTCCGCCTCGTCGGCGTCGAGGTTCCCGTCGGCCCAGCCGACGGC
>JBCDGX010000028.1:0-17511 GCA_038750805.1 Myxococcota bacterium | reverse complement strand
CAACCGGGCCGACCTCGCGCTCTTCGAGCGTGCCGTCGGGCGCTTCGGCGGGTAGGGCGATGTCCCGCGCGCGGAAGGTGCTCGTCGGTGGCCTCGCCACGGTCCTCAAACAGGTGCTGGTCCTCGGCGTGGGGCTCTGGCTCACACCCTTCCTCATCGGCCAGTTCGGCGTGGACGGGTACGGGCTCTGGGCCGTGGGGCTCCAGGCCATCGGGTACCTGAACCTGCTGGACCTCGGGACCTTCTCGCTCCTGCCCCGGGACGTTCCCCGCGCTCGCGCGGAGGCCGGGGGCGATCTCGAGCATCCGGACGTTCGTTCAGTCGTGAAGATCAGCGTCGTCACGGCCATTCCGCAGACGGCGCTGATCGCGCTCGCCACGCTCATCGGTCTGCTCGTGCTTCCCGACGATTGGGAACGCATCGCCCCGGCGCTCCAGGTCGCCGGCATCGCCTTCGTGCTGAGCTTCCCGGGGCGCGTCTTCATCCAGCTGCTCACGGGGCTCCAGGACTTCGCCTTCGTCACCGGGGTGAGCACGCTGAGCTGGGCCGTGCAGACGGGCGTGATGGTGGGCCTCGTGCTCGCCGGGCACGGCATGGTCGCCCTCGGTTGGGGCTGGGCCGCCGGCGCGCTCACCCGCGTCGTGGTCTCAGCCGTGCGCGTGGCGACACGCTACCCGGCGCTCCTCCGGCTTCGCGGCGTGCCCATCGCGCCGGGGAGGGTGCTCGAGCAGTACCAGCGTGGCGGCTGGCGGACCGTGAACAAGCTGAGCTTCGCCACCTCCCGCGGTATGGACCTCCTGTGGATCGACCGCGCCATCGGACCGGAGGCGGTCGCGGACTACAACGTGACGGTTCGCCTCTCGACCATCGCGCGTACCACGGTGAACATCGTCCTCCCCTTCGTGCTGCCGGGTCTCTCGGAGCTCCGGGGGGAGGGCGACCTCGGCCGGCTCACCAAGGTGACGCGGGCGCTGACCCTCGGCCTCCTGGTGCTCCAAGGGGGCGCCGGCTGCGTCGTCATCGCGGTGACCGGGGGCTTCGTCGGAGAGTGGGTCGGCGTGGCGCGGTACGTGGGGCTCGCGCTGGTGATCTTCGCCGTCGTCGGCACGCTGGTGATCAGTGCGACGGCGACGCTGGGCTCCACGCTCTTCGCGCTAGGTCGCGAACGCGCGAACGCGCTCGGCGCGGTCGCCGAGGCCCTCGGCTTCGTGACGCTGGCGGCGCTCTTGGTCGGTCCCTTCGGCGTGCTCGGGGTCGCCGCGGCGCCGACCCTGGCCGCGCTCGGCCTGCGCTGGCCCATCGTGCTTCGCGTGCTCTCCGAGGAGCTCGACGAGGGCATCGGGCCGCTCTTCCGAACGCTCTTTCCGTGGATGTGGCGCATGGCCATCGGCGCGACGGGGGCCGCGCTCGTGGCGACCCATGCGCCGCCGCGGAGCTACCTCGAGGTGGCGTTGGTGGCCGCGGCCGTCGGGGTCGTCTACCTCGCGCTCATGGGGCGCGTGCTGCTCCGCGGACCGCTCGCGCCCTACGCCCAGGCTGGCCTACGGCGCCTCGGTCTCCGGCGCGCCCCGCCAGCTGGCTAGGGGCGTGTCCAGGAGCGCCTCGAGGCGGACGACGCTCGGCGCGAGCTCGCGTGTGAGACTCGCCCGCAGCGCCGGCTCGAGGGGCGCGCGGCGACCGCGCTGCACGTTCCACTCCCAGGCCAGGCGGCCGAGGCGTCGCCGCGCGGGCGCCGGCAGGAGCTTGCCGGCGCGGCGCACCGGCGAGCCCTTCGATCGCATGGCCTTGGCCAGCCGCCCGGAGCGTAGCGTCTTGGCGACGTTCGTCTTCTCCACGGTGGTCGGGGCGTGCGGGAGGCCGAGGAAGTCGTGGAGCTTCCGCGCTTCGCCCTCCGGGTCGGCCTTGAGGTCGTCGAGGAAGAGCACGTGGAAGCGCTCGCGCGGGAAGGCCTCGAACCAGCGCTCGAGATGCGTCGCGTAGTCGCCCCAGCTCCGGTAGTCCCACTTCCTCCAGTGCTCGCTCCTGGGCCGGTCTCTCCGTCCGGCGTCGAGGGCCTCCTCGAAGCTCGCGATCGAGTCCATGCCCTGAAAGTAGAGCTCACCATGCAGCGCATGGAGCATCGCCGCCGGGTCCCGGAGAATCACGACGAAGCGGGCCTCCGGGTAGTGGTGGTGGATCTGCGAACGCGCGCTCTCGCTGTAGAGGTACCAGGGCGTGGATTCGCCGCGGAACGCGAGTCCCTCGCCAGGCGCGAAGAGGGCGTGGTACTCCGCGCGCGTGCGAATCGGGCTCGTCGACGCCTGGAACTCGGGGCAGAGATAGTGCGCTTCCTTCCGCTCGCTCATCCAGATCGAGGGATGCTGAGCGAGGACGTGGTGCGCGGTCGTGCTGCCGCATTTCGGGGCCCCGAGAACGAAGAGGTTCGGGGTCGCGCGGTCGGTCATGATCGCCTCATGAGGTCGTGGGTCCGTGCTCCCGAGGCCGTGCGAGCGCAGGGAGGCGGCGCGTGAGGCCGCTGGCGGTGGTCTTTGGCTCCGAGCCCGGCATCGGGGGGCTCGGCCATCAGGCGGCGAGCAGCCTCGAGGCCGCGATGGCCACGGGGGCGACGCACGCCATTGGCCCGGGGGCCGGGGGCGCCTTCGCGGGGCGCCATGCCGGCCTCGAGTGGACCGCCGTGGATGGCGACGCGAGGCGCCCCCTCGAAGGCCGTGCCGAGGCGACGCTCCGCCGCGTGGCCTCCGGACCGCCGCAGCTCCGACGCGATCGGCGACTCGGAGAGCGGGCGCGGGATGTGGTGGCCGCCGCGGCGCCGAGCGCGCTCTACGGCTTCACGCAGGTCTCCCTCGAGGCGCTCGAGCTCGCCCGCGCCGAGGGGTGGCCGACCATGCTCGACAACCCGAACACGCACCTCCGCGATTTCGCGACGAGCTACCGCAGCGAGGCCTGGCGCTGGATGGGCGTGCCCTACCTTGGCCACCCCACCGACGCGATGCTTCAGCGTGTCGAGCGGGAGTACGCGCTGGCGGACCGAATCCGCGTCTCGTCCACGCGGGCTCGACGCTCCATGAGCCGCTACGGAGTGCCCGCGGCGAAGATCGACGTCGTCCCGCAGCCCATCGACCTCGAGCGGTTCCGCCTGCCCGCGTTTCCGCGACGCCGCGAGGGCCCGCTTCGCCTCGTCTTCGTCGGTAGCCTCGACCTCCGGAAGGGCTTCGTCTACCTGCTCCGGGCCATGCGCCTGCTGGGCGCCGGCGCCACCCGCCTTCGCATCGTCGGCATGACCGGGGATCCGCTCTCCCGGCGGCTCTTCGACCGCGAGCGCGAGGGCCTCGAGGTCGTCGTCGAGCCTGGCGATCCCGTCCCGGCGCTGGCGGAGGGCGAGGTGCTCGTGCTCCCTAGCCTCGAAGACGGCTTCGGCTTCGTCGTCGGCGAGGCGCTCGCCTGCGGGATGCCGGTGGTGGTGACCGATGCGTGCGGCGGCGCCGACTGGGTCGAGGCCGACGAGGCGGCCGGGCGCGTGGTGCCGCCCGGGGACGCCGAGGCGATCGCCTCGGCGCTCGCGGAGCTCGCCGACGGGCGCGCCAGACTGGATGACGCCGCTCCCGTGGCGCGCCGCGTGGCCGAGGCGCAGGTGGCCCGGTCGCTCGCGGCCATGCCGGAGCTCGTCGCCGCGCATCTGCGGGCCGGTTGAGCGCTCGCGTTCACCTTGCATCGTGGGCCCTCAGCCGGTGCGTCAGGCGATCTCCTCGGGCGCGAACCAGCGCGGCGCGTCGGCGTTCGCGGCGAAGCGGAGCGCCGGGCGGATCAGCAGGTGCTCGGCGAGGGCGTAGCGGGCGCGATGGCGAAGGGGCGCGGGCGTCGAGGCGTTGCTGCGTGGGATGGCGGGATCCTCCGGCGGGGGCCGGTCGAGAAATGCGGCGAGCAGCGCGAGCGCGTCCGGGCGCGAGACGTCCAGGCGGAGCAGGTCGTCCGGGCGCTCGGCGAAGTACTCGTCGACGGCCGCGTGATAGGCGTCGAAGGTCGCGACGAGGCGCCCTTCGTCGAAGGCCGCGGAGCCGTAGAGCGCCTGGTGGTACTGGTGCACCTCCAGGGGCCAGCGCCACCAGGCCTTCCCGTGCTCGAAGAGCCAGCGCATGCTCTTCAGCCACGCGTCGCGCGCCCGCGTCGTCAGGACGAAGCGGCTGCCCGGAAAGCAGCGGTCGTAGAGCGGGAAGCGGAGCGGCACCGGCGTGTCCACGAAGGCCTCGTGGGCGGCGACCATGGGATGCAGGGGCTCGCGGAAGAGCGGCAGGCAATCGTGCGTCGCCCGGACGCCGAGGGCACCGAGGGCGTGCGTGAGGCTCGTGGTCCCCGTGCGCGAGAGGCCGATGCCGAAGATCTTGGTCGGGGTCCCCATCATGCGGTCTCTTCCGCCAGCTCCGCGAGGGCGTTCGCCAGGGCCTGCCCCCCGCGCCGGGGCGTGCGTTGCTCGGCCGAGCGAAGCGCGCCTGCGCGGAGGTGCGCATACCGCGTTTCGTCGAGGAGCGCCTCCCCCAGGGCCCGCGCCATGCCCTCAGGTCCCACGTCGGGGACGAGCAGACCGGACTCCCGGTGGCGGAGCCATTGGCGGATGCCCCCGCGGTCGAAGGCCACCGTGGGCACGCCATGCGCGGCGGCCTCCAGGCCGACGAGGCCGTAGGGCTCGGGCCAGAGGCTCGGCAGCGCGAGGACGTGGCTCGCCCTGAGTGCCTCCCGCCGCCCGGCGGCGTCGATCCACCCGAGAAAGCGGACCGGGAAGGGGGCTGCGGCGGCGCTGGCCCGGAGCTTCGCCTCGGCCGGGCCCGAGCCGGCGTAGTGGAGCGCGATCGAGGCGCCGGTATCGCCGTGCAGGAGGCGCGCGGCCTCGAGGAGCGTCCCGGGCCCCTTGAGCTCGGTCAGACGCCCGAGAAAGAGGATCACGAGGGGAGAGGGGGGCGGCGGCGCATCCCGAAGCTCGGCGTCCGGCGGCAGCAGGGCCGGCTGGACGACGCGGAGCCGTCGCGGAGCGAAGCCTTCGCGGACCAGGTGATCGTGCATGTGCCGGCTGGCGACCAGGAGACGGCCCGCGCGTCCCATGCGCTCTCGTTCGCCGTAGCGCTTGCGGAGGAGCCGAACGAGCGTTCGAGGGTCCCGCGCCCCGCAGCCGAGCGGGTAATTCGCCGCGAGGCAGCCCGTGCCGAAGCGCCGCTCGCAGGTCGCGAAGCCGAGGCGCGCGTGCGTCTTCGAGCCCGTGGCGCAGGTGCCCACGTAGTCGTGCACGTAGTACGCGGCGGCCCGCCCGAGCTGGGCCTCCGTCGTCGGCCCGAGGTGATGGAGGAGCGCCGCGTCGTAGGGGACCTGAGGGGCCTCGGAGAGCGGCCGGGCGTGGGCGTCGACGGGCGTGCGGTCCGGCGTGGCCTCGTCGTAGACGACGTCGACGACGTGCCCGAGCTCCCTCAGGGCGGTCGCGGCGCGCGAGGCATAGGCCTCGGCGCCGCCCACGATGCCCGAGTAGCGCGTGCGAAAGAGCAGGCGCATCGGGCGCGCGTCCGGAGCGGTGGGCGAGGTGCTCAAGGCGTGGCCGAGAGCGCCCGCCAGCCCGGGCGCCGGAAGGCGGCGCGGACCGCGCCCGGGGCGAAGGTGGCGAGGAGGGCGCGCGCCTGCCAGCGGCGCCGCCGTCCGCTCGCTTCCGGGGCGACGAGGCGCGGCCGGAGCCACCCCACGTCGAGGCCCCGAAGGGTCATGCCCGCTTTGCGCAGGGCGGCGACCGTTGGCGAGTGCTCGGGCGCGTGGTCCTCGAAGACGACGTGCTCGAGGCGCCGCTCGCGAAGAAGCGCCGTGGCGCCTTCGAGCACGGCGGGCTCGTGGCCCTCGACGTCGAGCTTGAGCACCGCAACGCGCGCGTCCCCGAGCGCAGCGTCCAAGGTGGTGCAGGGCACGCGGAGCTCGGGGCCCGCGCCTCCCTCCGCGTCGACGCGCGCCGTGCCGCGGTTGCCCGCGAAGTCGTCCGGGATGGAGAGCCGGACCTCGCCCGGCGCCGACGAGAGCGCGGTCGCGCGCACGTCGATGGGGGCGCCGCTCGCCGCCGCCCAGCTCTCGGCCGAACGCGCGAGCTGCCGCGCGATCTCCGGATGGGCCTCGAAGGCGATCACCCGGCCCGGAGGCCCCACGCGCGCGGCGAAGAGGCTCGTCATCTGCCCGAGGTTCGCGCCCGCGTCGACGACCGTCGCGCCCCGTGGCGTGAGCCGGGCGAGCGCCTCGCAGACGAGGAGATCGTGGATGCCGAGCGTGGCGATAGCCTTCCCGACGGCGTCGGCGGCGTCGACCTCGACCTCGTGCCCCCAGGGGAGCCGGGCCGTGGTCCCCGACGGGGGGATGACGCGGCGCGCGAGCGTCTGCGGCCGGAAGAGGTACTCGGGTTTGGGTTCGAGCGGCATGGTGCCTGGGGACGCCTCGTCTTCTACCTCATCGGCGGCCCGGACGGCGAAGGACCCGTTGGCGAACGCGCGCGCCCGGGGTAGGCACGAGGCCGTGGACGCCCTCGTGCTCGCCGCGGGAGAGGGGCGGCGGCTCCGGCCGCTGACGCTCACGCAGCCGAAGCCGGCGCTCCCCTTCCTGCACGCCCCGATGATCCGCTTCGCCCTTCGGGCGGTGGTCGCCGCGGGGGCCACGCGGGTCTTCGTGAACGCCTTCCATCGCGCCAAGGGGCTCGCAAGCCTGCTGCCGCCGCTCGAGGCGGCGCTGGGCGTCCCCCTCGAGCTCGTCCGGGAGCCCGTGCTTCGCGGCACCGGGGGCGCGCTCGGGGCGCTCGCCGGGCGCGTGAAGGGCGATCTCCTCCTCGTGGTGAACGGGGACGTGCTCGTCGCCGACGCGCTCGGGCCCCTCGTCGCCGCGCATCGCGCCGGCGCGCACGTCGCGACCATGCTCGTGACCCGCGCGGCGCGGCCGGAGCTTCCGCGTTCGGTGGGCGTGGCCGGCGGGCGGGTGCGCGTTCTGCGGCAGGGGGCGCCGGGTTCCCACGCGCCCCGGGTGTTCACCGGCGCGCACGCGATCTCCCGCGAAGGGCTCGCGAGCCTCCCGGCGCTCGGCGACGTGGTGGACGAGGGGTACCTGCCCTGGCTCCGCGCCGGCGCGAGCGTCGGCGCGGTGGAGGCCCAGGAGGCCTGGGAGGATCTCGGCACCCTCGCTCGCTTCGCCGAGGCCCAGCTCGCGCCCGCGCCGGCCTTCGCGGACGCGCCGGGCGTGCATCCGGGCGCGCGGGTCGTGGAGGGCGCGCGGCTCGGGCGCGTGGTGCTCGGCCCGGGCGCCATCGTCGCGGGGGACGCGGATCTCGACGAGGTCGTGGTCCTCCCCGGGGCGCGCGTCGGCGGGCGTTGGCGGCGGGTCGTCGTGCCGGCGAGCGGGCCCCCCGTTCCGTTCTGAGCTTCGCGCTACTGCGTCCCGCGCCGCTGTGGCAGCCTCGACGGGGCATGCTCGGCTCGCGACTCTTCAAGGCCTACGCGCGCGGGCCCGCCCACCCGGCGAAGCTCCGCGTGGTCCGCTGGCTCACGCGCACGGTCGTCCCCACCCGGGGCCTCGACCACGACGTCGGGCATGGGCTGCGCCTCTGGCTCCATCCGCGGGACTGGCTCGAGTACCGCATGCTGCGCGGCCTGCCCTACGAGCCGCTGACCCTCGCGTTCCTCGCGGACAACGCCGGCACCGGGGACACGGTGGCGCTCGCGGGGGTGAACTTCGGGCTGCACGTGGCCGTCGCCGCCCGCCACGTAGGTCCGAGCGGGCGCGTCATCGGCTTCGAGCCGCAGCCCGGAGCGCTCCTCCGCACGCGCGCGAACCTCGAGCTCAACGGGCTCGAGAACGTGGAGCTGGTGGCCGCCGCCCTCGGCGAAGGCCCCATGCTCGCGGCGATGAACTGGGCGCCGGAGGACAACCCGGCGACGGCCAGCCTCGCCAAGGACGTCGGGCGCGCGGGCGGCCTGCGCGTCCCGGTCCTGCCCCTCGGGCCGACGCTCGCGGGCCTGGAGGTCGAGCGCCTCCGCCTCCTCCTCCTCGACGTGGAGGGTTACGAGGAGCTCGCGCTCAAGGGGCTGCCCGGGGGACCGCTGCCGGAGCTGATCGTCGTCGAGGCCCTCGACGCGAACCTGGCGACGGCCGGCTCGGGCGTCGCGGCGCTCGTCGCGCGCCTCGAGGGCCTCGGCTACGACCTCCACGACCTCCACGGCCGCAGACGAACCGCGACCACCGCCATGAGTACCGCCGAGAACAACCTCGTCGCGGTGCGCCGCGGTGCGCCGCCCCCCCGCTTCGTGCCCGAGGCCACGATCGCCCGCCCGGCCCCGCCGGACGCCGACGGCTAGGCCGAACGCTCGAAGAGCTCGCGCGCGTAATCGTAGAGGCGCAGGTCGAGCTGATGGTGACGCCGGATCGCGTCCAGGGTCGCGCGCGAGAGCTCGGGCTTCGTGTGCGTCGACTTCTGCTTCGGCACCGCCTGCTCGCCCGCCCAACCGAAGGTCTCGGAGAGCCAGGCCTTCGAGCGCGCGAACTCCTCCTGGATGCCGAAGGCCGCGTAGCGCTCGCGGAGGTGCTTCTTGGCCCGGCGGAGCAAGAGCTCCGAGTCCATGGGAAGGGCCTTGGCTTCGAGGCCCGCGAGGTAGCGCGTCTGCTGGTTGTCGATGAGGCGGAAGGTCCCGCGCTGCACCCGATGCTTCCAGCTCTGCGCCAGGATCTCGTCCACCGTGTAGCGACGATGGAGCTTCCAGTCCGGGTGCTCGTAGACGGCCGGATCGCCCTGGCGCACCCAGAAGTGATGGGAGATCGCCCGGGCGATGGGGTCCCGCAGGATGGTCAGGTAGCGACAGGGTCGCCGGACCACGCGATGGAGCCCGTAGTAGAAATGCCCCGTGACCAGGCGGAGGCGCGCGAGGTCCGCGCGCAGGAAGGCGGCGATGCCGCCGTAGCGCCAGGTCTCCTCTTCCCGATAGTTCGCCGCGAGGACCCCGAGCTTGAACGAGGTCCCGGCGGTCTTCGGGATGTGCGTGAAGAGGAGGAGAGGCTCCATGGCGCTCGGAGCGCGTCCCCGGGTGTCACCCGCCCGGGGAGGGCGCGTCAGCCCTCGGCCATCTGGCGGAGGTAGTCCTTCAGGTGCCGCGGCGCCCCCTCGGCGACGACCTTCAGCTGGGCGGCGTCGATGAAGCCCATGCGGAACGCGATCTCCTCGATGCAGCTCACCTGCATGCCCTGTCGCTGCTGCACGGTCTTGACGAACTCGCCGGCCGCGAGGAGCGACTCGTGGGTGCCGGTGTCGAGCCAGGCGTAGCCGCGGCCGAGGCGCTCCACCTGGAGCGTGCCCTCCTCGAGGTAGCGCCGGTTGAGGTCGGTGATCTCGAGCTCGCCGCGCGGCGAGGGCGTGAGGCTCTTGGCGATCTCGCTGGCGCGGCCGTCGTAGAAATAGAGGCCGGTCACGGCCCAGTTCGACTTCGGGTTCTCGGGCTTCTCCTCGATGGAGAGCGCCTTGCCCTCATCGTCGATCTCCACGACGCCGTAGCGCCGCGCGTCCTTCACCGCATAGGCAAAGACCGTCGCGCCGTGCGTGGTCTTCGCGGCGCGCAGGAGGCCGTCCGTGAGGCCGTGGCCGTAGAACATGTTGTCGCCGAGCACGAGGGCGCAGGGCTCGCCCTGGGTGAAGCTCTCGCCGATGATGAAGGCCTGCGCGAGGCCGTCCGGCGAGGGCTGCACGGCGTACTGGATGCCCATGCCGAGCTCCGCTCCGTCGCCGAGCAGGCGCTGGAAGGACGCCTGGTCTTGCGGCGTGGTGATGATCAGCACCTCGCGGATCCCCGCGAGCATCAGCGTGCTCAGCGGGTAGTGGATCATCGGCTTGTCGTAGACCGGGAGGAGCTGCTTGCTCACCGCCCGCGTCACCGGATGAAGTCGGGTGCCGGACCCGCCCGCCAGGATGATGCCCCTCATCGATTCGCCTCCTCCGAGTCCTTCGCGGCGAGGATGCCGACGATGCGCGTGACCTCGTCACGCCAATCGCCGGGAGCCACGCCGAGCGTCTCCGCCTTCGTCACGTCGAGCGTCGACCGCGCGGGGCGCGGCGCCGGTGCGCCGTACTCCGCGGTGCCGATGGGGTCGACGGGTACCACGTCTCCGCCCCGAAGCGCGGCCCGCTCTTCGGCGATGAGCGCCGCGAGGTCCCGCCAGGACGTCTCGTCGCCGCCGCCCGTCACGTGGAGCATCGCCGGGAGCGCCTCCCCGTCGCGGTGGCGCCGGAGCAGGTCGAGGAGCGCGCCGGCGAGCTGATCCGCGGACGTGGGCCGCGCGAACTGGTCGCCGACGACGCGCAGGCGCGGCTGCTCGCCCGTCAGGCGCCACATGGTCCGGACGAAATTCTTGCCGACGTGGGAGTAGACCCAGGAGGTGCGCACGACGAGGTGGCGCGCGGCCTTGGCCGCCTCCTGCTCGCCCGCCAGCTTGCTCGCCGCGTAGACCCCGAGCGGGTTCGGGGCGTCGTCCTCGCGGTAGGCGCGGCCGAGGCGCCCGTCGAACACGTAGTCCGTGGAGACCTGGAGGAGGAGCGCGCCCGTCGCGTTCGCGGCGCGCGCCAGGGCGCCGACGGCGCTCCCGTTCACGCGATGCGCGAGCTCCGGCTCCTCCTCGGCCTGGTCCACCGCCGTGTAGGCGCCGGCGTTCAGGATCACTTCCGGGCGCGAAGCGCGCACCGCGGCCTCGATCGCGGCCCCGTCGCCCGCCAGGTCGAGCGCGCTCCGGTCGTGCGGGAGCAGCGTGAGGTCCGCCGCGCCCAGCGCCTGCATCGCGCTCCCGAGCTGCCCCGTGCTCCCGGTGAGGAGCACGCGCATCACTCGGCCCGCACCCCGAGGCGCTCGCCCTGGTACCGGCCCTCCAAGATGGCGCGCCACCACGGCTCGTTGTCGAGGTACCAGCCCACGGTCTCCTTCAGGCCGGTCTCGAAGTTGTGCCGTGGGGCCCAGCCGAGGTCGCGCTCGAGCTTGCTGGCGTCGATGGCGTAGCGATGGTCGTGGCCCGGGCGGTCGGTCACGAAGGTGATGAGCTCGCGCCGGGGCGTGTCGCCGGGGCGAAGGGCGTCGAGGGCGTCGCAGATGCCGTGCACGACCTGGAGGTTGTTCCGCTCGGCGTTCCCGCCGACGCAGTAGGTCGAGCCGGGCTCGCCGGCCTCGGCCATGCGCCGGAGCGCCCGCGCGTGGTCGCTCACGTGGAGCCAGTCGCGTACGTTCGATCCGTCGCCGTAGACGGGGAGGGGCTCGTGCGCGAGGCCCTTCACGGTCATCAGCGGGATGAGCTTCTCCGGGAACTGGCGCGGGCCGTAGTTGTTCGAGCAGTTGCTCACGACCACGGGGAGCTTGAAGGTGCGCGCCCACGCCCGGACGAGGTGGTCCGACGCGGCCTTCGAGGCCGAGTAGGGCGAGCTCGGGTCGTAGGGCGTCGTCTCGGTGAACTTCCCCTCGGGGCCGAGGGAGCCAAAGACCTCATCCGTCGAGATGTGGATGAAGCGGAAGCGGTCCTTCACCGCCGCCCCGGCCGCCCCGTCGAGGTAGGCGCGCGAGGCGTGGAGAAGGTTCGCCGTCCCGACCACGTTCGTCTCCACGAACACGAGCGGCGCGTCGATGCTGCGGTCCACGTGGGACTCGGCCGCCAGGTGGTAGACGGTGTCCGGCGCGTACTTCGCGAAGAGGGCGTCGATGCCCTCCCGGTCGTTCACGTCGACCTGCTCGAAGACGTAGCGCGGGTGGTCCGCCACGTCGTCGAGGGACATGGGGTTCGCCGCGTAGGTCAGCGCGTCGACGTTGACCACGCGGGCCTCCGTCTCCGCGAGGAGCTGGTGCACGAGCTCGGAGCCGATGAAGCCGGCTCCGCCGGTGAGAAGGACGGTCGAGGAGGGGGCGCTCATTTCGTGTCCATCGTCATGCCGTCGCCAGGCCCGCGAGGGGCGGGTGGCGGCTGTCACGGTCGTTGATGACCTCGACCTCGCCCTCCCAGGCGATGCCGATCTCCGGATCGTCGTAGCGGAGGCCGCGTTCGTGGTCCCGGGACCAGTAGCGGGTCACTTGATACTGGACGTCGGTGTGCGGCTCGAGGGTGAGGAAGCCGTGCGCGAAGCCCGGGGGGATGTAGAGCTGGGCCGGCGTCGTCGCGTCGAGGCGCGTGCTCACGTGCTGGCCGAAGGTGGGCGAGTCCTTTCGGATGTCCACCGCCACGTCCTGAACGGCCCCCCGGAGGACGCGGACGAGCTTGCCCTGGGCCTCCGGCGCGAGCTGGAAATGCAGCCCCCGCATCGTGAACCGATCGCGCGAATAGGAGTGGTTGTGCTGGACGAAGAGCTCCGTGATCCCGAGCTCTTCGGCCCACGACTGGCGCCACGTCTCTTCGAACGTGCCCCGCTCATCCCCGAAGCGCCGGGTGCGCAAGAGGCGCACCTCGGGCATCGCGAGCTCCTCCACCTCGATCACGGTCGCCTCATAGCCCGACGCTTCCGGCGTTTCAACGGGTCTGGCATTTTTCTACTAGAGCGTGCGGCGACGGATGCGCCGAGGGGTCCGCGCGCGCTCGGATCAGCCGGTGCCGACGACCTTGGCGAGCACCACGGTGATGTTGTCCGGGCCGCCGTTCGCGTTCGCGCGCTCGATGAGCCGGGAGGCCGCCGTCTTCATGTCGCGCTGCTCGCTGGCGACGATCTCCTCGATCTCCTCGTTGGTCGCCGGCCCACAGAGGCCGTCCGAGCAGAGCACGTAGATGTCGCCGGGCTCGGGGCGGTCGAGCTGCGTGTCGACCTTCACCGATTCCTTCATGCCGAGGGCCCGCACGATGACGTTCTTGTGCGGGAAGTTCGCGATCTCCTCCTCGGAGAGGCGCTTCATCTTGATGTAGTCGTTGAGGAGCGAGTGGTCCTCGGTGAGCTGGTGGAGCTTGTTGTCCCGCAGCCGGTAGACCCGCGAGTCGCCGACGTGGGCGATGAGCACGCCGTCGTCGACGATGAGGATGCCGACGACCGTCGTGCCCATGCCGCGGAGCTTGGCGTCGCGCTGGGCGGCCTCGAAGATGCGGAGGTTCGCGAGCTTGATGCTCGTGATCAACCGGTTCTCTTCGTAGCCCCGGCTCTTGTCCATCTTGTAGGGCCAGGTCGCCTCCGGGTCCGCGCTCGTCGCGCGGAAGAACTCCCGGAGCGTGTCGATGGCCATCTGGCTCGCGACCTCCCCCGAGGCGTGGCCGCCCATTCCGTCGGCGACCACGTAGAGGTTGTCCTCGTCGAGGCACGTGAAGTTGTCCTCGTTGTGGGTTCGCTTCATCCCGACGTTGGTTTCGCCGGTCGCGATGACTCTTGCGCGGGGCACCGAGGGTCCTTCCGTGTGGCCCGGCACTGTAGGAATCCGCTTCACGCGGTGTCAACGCGAAGACCTTGCAGCACCGCGCGCCGGGCGCGAGGCTCGGGCGATGAGCGACGCTCCCGAGACCAGCGACGCGGAGGCTCTCGGGGAGCTTCGAGCGGCGGCGCGGGTGCTCCTCGAGTGGGAGGAAGAGCTCGCCGGTGGGGCGCTCGGGGGCGCGGCCATCCCCGCGCTCGACCTGGCGGCGCTCGCGTCCCCCGCCGAACCGGTGGCGCGTCCGCCGGAACCCGTCGCTCGCGAGCCGGAGCGCGCGCGTCCCGCGGAGCCTGTCGCTCGCGAGCCGGAGCGCGCGCGCCCCGCGGAGCCCGTTCCTCGCGAGCCGGAGCGCGCGCGGCCGGCGGAGCCCGTCGCGCCCGATCGCGGGCCTGCGGCACCTCTGGCGCCCGAGTCGTTCGCGCCCGCCGGCGGGGGGGGGCGGCTCCAGGGGCGGGCCGCCGAGGCGGCGGGCGGCAGGCGCTGCGGCCTGCACGCCGGGCGGACGACGAGCGTCTTCGCTCGCGGTCGCTGGGACACGGATCTCGCCTTCGTGGGGGAGGGGCCCGGCTACCACGAGGATCAGCAGGGCGCGCCCTTCGTGGGGCGCGCCGGGCAGCTCCTCGATCGCATGGTCGCGGCCATGGGCTACGCGCGGGACGGCGTCTACGTGTGCAACGTCGTGAAGTGCCGGCCGCCGCAGAACCGGGCCCCGCACCCGGCCGAGGCCGGCGCGTGCGCGCCCTACCTCGAGGGGCAGCTCGACAACGTGCGGCCGAAGGCCATCGTCGCCCTCGGCCGGACCGCGGCCGTGGGCCTCGGCGTGTGCGGTCCCGACACGCGCGGATGGCGCGGGCGCTGGGGCGCGTGGCGTGGCGTGCCCGTGATGCCGACCTATCACCCGGCCTTCCTCCTGCGTTCACCGCAGCAGAAGCGCGTCGTCTGGGAAGATCTCCAGGCCGTCCTCCGGCGGCTCGGCCGCCCCATCCCCGCGCGCTGAGCGTCGCGCCTTGGCCCCCGGGCGGCCCCCGGGCCATGATCCCGCCGATGGCCGCCGGCCCGGACGACGACGAGCTGGACCTCCCGGAGCTTCCGCCCCTCCCGCCGCTGGGCGCGGAGGAGGAGGCCTTGGGGGACGAGGTGGGCGACGACGGCCTCGACGTGGCCGAGGAGGGCGTCTCCAACCTCGACGATAGCGAGGGCGTGGAGGGCTTCGACCCGGGTGCCTTCCTGGACGGCAGCGTGCTGGCGGAGGGCGAGAGCCTCCTCGACGACGCCCCGGCGGAGCTGGGCGACGTGGCGTCCGAGGCGATCGACGCCCCGGACGATGGCTGGACCGGGGACGACGCCACGGGCCTCGAGGACGACGACCTCGGCGCCTACGTCGACGAGCCGAGCGGCCGCCACGCATCCCTCGACGATGGCGAAGAGGGGCCCCTCGGCGACGACCTCGAGCTTCCGCCGCTCCCGCCCCTCGACGCCGACGAGGGGGACGACGTGGACGGGGACCTCGACCTCGGCCTCGACGCGGAGATCGGCCTGGGCTCGCTCTCCGTCGAGGCCGAGCTTCGCCTGGAGGGGCGCTCCGTTCCGCCGCCGGCCGGCGCGCGCATGCTGCACTGGCTCGCCGAGCCGGTCGTGGCGGCGGCGCTGGCCGACGACGTGCTCTGGGCCGTGGGGGCCGAGGTCTTCCGCGGCGACGAGGACGGGAGCGAGGCGCGCCCGGCGCGGGGCCTCGAGGCCGAGGACCTGGTCTCCATCGCTCCCCTCGACGCGGAGCGCGCGCTCGTCGGCACGCGCCTCGGCGGCGTGTACCGGACGCTCGACGGAGGCCGGACCTTCGAGCCGGCGAACGGCTGGCGAAGCGGCGGCGAGCCCACCGTCGCCTGCCATCTCTTGGCATGCGGCGGGCGCGTGTGGCTCTGGGCCGGGGGCGCGCTCTACCGGAGCGAGGACGTCGGGGGGCGCTGGACCGGCCCGCTCCTTCCCTATCCCGTGCTCGACGTCACGGAGGACGTGGCGCGCCCGGAACGCGTGGTGGCCCTCGGCCGCGCCGGGGACGGCCTCCGCGTCGCCAGCACCTCCGACGGCGGCGTGCGCTGGGAGAGCCGGGAGCTGCCCGCCGCGCCGACCGGGTTCGAGCGCGGGGCGCTGAGCGTCGCGGCGCACGGTGACGCGCTCGGGGTGCTCGGCGAGGCCCCGGAGAACGGGCCCTGGCTGCCCTTCGGCGGTGCGGCGAAGGGGGGCGAAGGGGCCATCGCCTTCGTGTTCGACGCGCGCGGCCGGCCGTGCTTCGCGCTCCACGGCATGGGCGCCGACCGGGCGCTGGTGCTTCGCGGCCTGCCGCCCACCGAGACCGTCTTCGACCGCCGCGGGAGCGGGAGCGCGCGCGACCCGGAGGGGGACCATCGCGTGCGGCTCCTCCGCCAGGCGAGGGACGTCATCCTGGTCGGCCTCGGCGCCGGCCTCTTCGTGATCGAGGACGCCGGCGAGTGAGCGCCGGGGACGCGGCGGAGCCCACGGGGACCGAAGCGCTCGCGGCGACCCTCCGCGAGGGGCTCGGGGGATCCGGGGAGGGCGTGCGGCGCTCGCTCTCGCTGCCCGAGGACGCCGGGGACGGGGCTGTCGCCCGCGCGCTCGTCCAGGTGCTCGGCGCGACCAGCAACGCGACCCTTGAGCTCCGGCCACACGCCGAGGGGGGAAGCGCCTCACTTCCCGTCGAGCCGGCGGCGGAGCCCGCGGTGGACACCTCGTTCCTCGGCCGCCTCGGCGCCACGGGTCCCGACGGCATCGACCTCGCGTCCGTACGCGAGGTGAAGACGCTCGTGGCGCTCGTGCGCGGCGGCCATCGACGTCAGCGGCACGCGGCGCTGGGGCGCCTCGACGGCCTGCTCGCCGCGGGAGAGCTCGCGGGCGAGGAGCTCCGGCTGGTCCGGCGCACCCTCGAGGAGCTGCGCGACGTCAGCCTGGGCCCGGCGCTGGCCCGTGCGCGGGAGAAGCTCCCGGGGGGCCGGGGGCGCGCGGCCCGCGCGGAGACGGAGCGGCTTCAGCGGACGGCCCAGCGCTTCCAGGACGCCATTGCGCGCTTCTGGGAGGGCGAGGGGCCCGAGCCCCTCGGCGCCGCGTCCGCGGAGGACGCCGCCACGCTCCTCCTCGAGCTCACGCAGCACAGTGGCGTCATCGCCGCGCACGTCGCCGCGGTCCTCGAGCGCTCGCTCGGGGACGGGGGCGACGAGGGCTCGGCGGTCCGCCGGTCGGTGCTCGCACAGATCCGCTTCGCAGGAGATCCGCGGCTCGTCCCGGCGCTGGTCCGCGTGCTCGAGGGCGATGCCCCCGGGGCGGTGATCGACGCGGCGCGTGCGCTCTCGAGCCTGCGTGACCCCCGGGTCTCGCCGGCGCTCCGAAGCCGCTACGGCCGCAGCGTGATCGCTGCCGAGCGGGCGGCCCTCGCCGGCGCCCTCGGCGCGCACGGCGTGCCCACGGGGCGCGAGTACGTGCGCGGGCTCCTCACCGGCGAAGAGCCGGACGTGCTGCGTGCGGCCCTCGAAGCGCTCGAAGACCTCGGGGGCGCCGATGACGTGGATCGCGTGCGCGATCTTCTCGAGCATCCCGACGAGGGGGTCGCCTTCCACGCGGTCGAGGCCCTCGGGCGCATCGGCGACGGGCGCGCCCTCGGCCCCCTCGCGGCGGTGCTCGACGGGGGCTCGACGACGGCGCTCCGCGCTGCGGTGGAGGACGCGCGGCACGCCATCGCGGCCCACCTCGAGCTTCGCGGCGAGGAGGCGCCCGAGAGTCCGGCGCTGCCCCTCCCGGAGCGCGTCACGGCGGTACCCCCGAGCACCAGCGCCGGCGCCCGCTTTCGCGCCCGCCGGCTCTACGTGTTCGGCTGGCTCTACCACTTCGTGGGCATGCGCCGCCGCGCGCTCCGCGCCTTCGCGCGCGCCGAGGAGCTCCGCCCCGATTGGGTCGGGCCGCCGCTCGCCATCGGTCTCGTGCACGCGCGGCGGAGCCGGCACGCCCAGGCCCTCGCCGCCTTCCGTCGGGCGCTGGCCATCGACCGGCGAAGCGTCGAGGCCGCGCACACGACCATGCCCTTCGTCGCGCGCGCCTTCCT